>NZ_JBMBTE010000249.1:0-3428 GCF_048897285.1 Rhodococcus sp. O3 | reverse complement strand
GCGCCTCCGCGATGGGCGCGGCGTCGGCGTTGCGACGGACCAGCACGGCAGCGGTCGGCGGCTTGTCGCGACCGTCCGCGGCGTATTCGGCGGCGATCCGGTCGGCGATCCAGGTCCGTTCGGTCTCGATGTCGGGATGCAGCGCCAGCCGCACGTCGCCGGGGTCGGCGCCCGGCCGCGGGCGCAGCGTGCTCACCTCGACCCCGCCGTACCGCAGCGGTTCGGTCACGTGATTGGCCAGGGCCAGCGCCTCCGCCGGGTTACGCCAGCTGGTGAGCAGTTCGAGGACCGGCGCCGGCCGCCCCTGCACCGGGAAGTCGGCGGTGAACCGCGGCAGGTTCGCGGCGGAGGCACCGCGCCAACCGTAGATGGACTGCATGGGATCGCCGACCGCGGTCACGGCGAGGTCCGGATCCTGGCCACCACCGAACAACGACGACAACAGGATTCGCTGGGCGTGCCCGGTGTCCTGGTACTCGTCGAGCAGCACCACCCGGAATCGTTCGCGTTCGGTGCGGCCGACCTCGGGATGGTCCTGCGCAACCCTCGCCGCGAGCGACATCTGGCTGCCGAAATCGAGGGCGCCCTCGCGCCGCAGCGTCTCCGCGAGCCGTTGCACCAGTGGCAGCAACGAGATCCGGTCGTGCTGGGTCTCGAGGTAGCCGAGCAACGTCTTCGAGGGCCCACCCCGCTGCCCCGGTCCCGCGGGCAGCGTGTGGATCAGCTTGTCGAGCTCGGTGTGGGCCTCACGCAGGTCGTCGGGTTCGACGAGGTGCTCGGCGAGCTGACCGGACAGCGCCAGAACGGCCTCGGTGACCGCCGCAGGATTGCGGTCGGTGTCGAGCTCACCGTCCCACGCGCTGACGACCCGGTACGCGATCTGCCACAGCTCGGTTTCCGACAGCAGCGTCGCCGACGGCTCGATCGGCAACAGCAACCCGTGCTCGCCGAGCAGGCGTCCCGCGTACGCGTGGTAGGTGCTCACCTCCGGTTCGCTACCGAGAATCCGGCTGCGCAGCTCACCGCTGGGGTCCAGGTCGCGGACCAGCCGCGAGCCGGCGAGTTTCGCGAGGCGCGTGCGGATGCGGGTGGTCAGCTGCTGAGCCGCCTTGCGGGTGAACGTCAGGCCCAGCACCTGTTCCGGGGCGACGAATCCGTTGGCGACCAGCCACACCACGCGCGCAGCCATCGTTTCGGTCTTGCCGGCACCGGCCCCAGCGACGACGAGGGTCGGCCCGCGGTGCGCTTCGATGACCGCGACCTGCTCGTCGGTCGGCGGGAACTTCTGCCCCACCGCGGCGGCCAGTTCGACCGCCCTGACGGTGCGCTTCCGCAGATCCCGAGGCGTGCTCATCCGCCGGTCACCTGCCTGCCTTCGTCGTGCGCGGGGCAGCTCGACATGACCGGGCAGTGCCGGCATCCGTCGTTGACCTGCGCGAGGAACTGGGGGCCGCGGGTGGCCGCCGCGGCCTCGTGGATCACCGTGCGCCAGCGCTCGAGTGCCTCCGCGTCCAGCGGCGGCTGCACCCGCTGGGTGGCGCCCTCCTTGTTGTGCGGTTTGGCCACGAACACCAGCCGGGCGCCGCCGGGTTCGGTCGCCGGCTGCCCGTCGATCGCCCCGGCCGCGGCCGCGACCTGGTAGGCGGCGAGCTGCGCGTGGTCGCGGGCGGCGTCCTTGGTGACCGGGTTCTTGGCGGTCTTGACGTCGACGACGACGGGCCGTCCGTCCGGGTCGCGTTCGAGCCGGTCGATGCGGCCGCGGAGCCGGACCCGCGGAAGGTCCTCGGACGGCGGTTCGAGGATGCCGTCGACCCCGACCTCGACACCCACCTCGGTCAGCTCGTCGCGGGTGCCGCGCAGCCACGTCGTGAACGTCTCGAGCATCGTGCGGGTCCGCTCCAGCTCGCGGCGTGCAAACCACTGGGAACCGAGATCGACCGAGTCCCAGGCACGTTCGAGGGCGCGGTCCACCTGGTCGGGTGGGATCCGTCCGGCGAGCGCCTGCACCAGGGTGTGCACGAGCGTTCCCGCGACCGCGTGGCTGTTCTCGCCGTCGGTGCCGCCGTGCCGTTCGAACATCCACCGCAGCGGACACGTCGTGAGCTGCTCGATCGTGGACGGGGACAGCGGAACCGCCTCGGTTTCGGGATCCCACAGCGGCCGGTCGGTACTGGGGTCGGCGGTGCCGTACCAGCGGTCCGGATGCGCGCCGCGCACACCCGCCCGGGCGAGCCGGGCCAGTTGCGCCGCGGCCCGCCGCTGTCGTTCCGGGTCGTGCGCGGCGACCACCGGATCGCACACCACGCTACGCAGTTCGGCGACGAGCGCCGGCAACGCGAGCACCCGGATCCGCGCCTCGTCGGGCAGACCGTCCGGTTCGAGCGCTTCGTCGTCGGTGTCCGTGCCGTCAGCGTCCCGGCCGAGCAGTTCGTCGACGAACCGCGACCGCACCAGGTCCGTGTCCGCGGAGGTCGCGTCGACGGCGGTGACGAGCAGCTCGCGGCGGGCGCGGCTGCACGCGACGAGGAACAACCGGCGCTCGTCGGCGAGCAGTGGCGCGGTCCGCGACAACCGGGTGGTGCCGTCGGCTCCCCCGTCGACGCCGGAGACCGCGTCGAGGAGCGCCTCGATGCCGAGCAGGGTGCCGCGCGCACGCAGGCTCGGCCACAGGCCTTCCTGGACTCCGGCGACCGCGACGACGTCCCAATCGCGGCCGACCGCCGAATGCGCGCTGACCACCGTGACCGCTTCGGATTCGGCGGTGGCGCGGTTGCGGACCGTGCCCGGGATCTCCTGTTCGCTGAGGTAGTCGACGAAACCGGCGATGTGGGCGCGCGGCAGCCGGTCGACGTAGTCGGCGGCGGCGTCGAACAGCGCGACGATCCCGTCGAGATCCCGGTCGGCCTGCGCCCCGGCCGGTCCCCCGCGCGCGGACGCCGCCGCCCAACGACGTTCGAGGCCGGTGGCCTGCCACGCCTCCCAGAGCACGTCCTCGACACCGCCACCGCGGTTCATCGCGGCGCGCGCTTTGCCGAGCACCGCGAGCGCGCCCTTCAACGGTGCCGCTTCGATCTCGGTGAGCCCGCGCATCAGGTGCGCGGTGGTTTCGGCGTCCTCTCCGTCGACGAGCAGCGCGCGCAGCAGTTCCGCGGAGTCGCGGTCTCCCCCGGCGGCGACCTCGACACGCCGCAGGCCCCGGCGCAGTCGCCGCAGGGTCACCGGTTCGGCACCGCCGACGGGACCGGACAGCAACGCCAGGGCTTCCTCGCCGCCGAACCGCCGCCCCGAGAGCGCACGCAGCACCAGCAGCAGGCCGGCGACGCTGTGCTGACGGGCCAGCGGTAGTTCGGAGGCCGCGGTCGTCATGGGGACACCCGCGGCGAGCAGGGCTCGGCGCAGCGGCGCGAGGACGCGCGGCACCGAGCGCA
>NZ_JBMBTE010000248.1:0-3506 GCF_048897285.1 Rhodococcus sp. O3 | reverse complement strand
AACTCCGGGGTCCGCGCGTTCAAGGTGAGATCGAGTGTGCGCGGCTGCAGTTGCGTGCCGGCACGGACGGCGGGGACCGCCCCGAGCTGGGCGAGCAGGGCCGATCCGCCGCGCACCTGCGCGACCTGCACGTCGCCGGTGCGCATCGAGTCGGTCAGCTGGGAATCGGTGCCGCCGCGGCGCAGCAGGATCTCGTCCGGCCGGGCGGGCAGCCCCCAGAAGCGGTCGTTGCGTTCGAGCAGGATCTCGCCGCGACCGCGGTCCACCGAGTCAACGGAGAACCGGCCACCGGAAACCGGGATCGACTCGGCCAATCCGGTGACGAAGCCGCCGGGCGTGTCCTTGACCAGGTGAGCGGGCAGCAGATCGGAGAACAGTTCACGCCACGCCGGGTACGGCTCCCGCAGGGTCACGGTGACGGTCTTGCCGCCCCCGGAGGACGCGACGTCCTCGATCAGCCGGTACCCGGACGGATCCACGACGCCGGGCTGGGTGATCATCTGCTGCCACAGGTAGCGGAAGTCCTCGGCGGCGATCGGCGCACTGTCCGACCACTGGGCGTCGGTGCGCAGCTGGTAGGTGATCGTGAACGGGTTCTCCGAGGTGACCTCGGCCGACACGAGCACCGACTCGTCGGGAACACGGTCGACCAGCGCCGGGTTCTCCGGGTTCGGAACGGTCCGGAACGCGCTCGGCAGCACCAGTTCCGCGACGGCGTTGCCGACCGGCGACTGGTCCGCGAGCAGGTGCGGATTGAATCCGGCGCCGATGTCGTCGATGGCGACGACGACGGTGTTGCGCTGCGGCGCGGGCGCCGGGGTCTGGGTCGGCTCGGTCTGCTCGATCGGCGGGGGCGGATCGGCGGTGCAACCCGACAACCCCGTGGCCAGAGCGGTGATTCCGGCCATCATCAGTGGCCAGCGCCGTCTCCGGACGCGCGAACGCAACAACCGAGCCTCCCCTCCGTCGGACAACGGCTCGGGTGGCGACCCCGGAACGAACCGGGGCCACCACCCGGACTGCTACTTGTTCCGGGCCTTTTCGCGCGAACGCGCGCGGGCACGGTCGGTCGCGGACAGGTGCACCTTGCGCACGCGCACGGCCTCCGGCGTGACCTCGACGCACTCGTCGACGGCACAGAACTCGAGCGCGGCCTCGAGGGTGAGCTCGATCGGCTTGGCGAGGGTCTCCATGACGTCGGCGGTCGAAGAGCGCATGTTGGTGAGCTTCTTCTCGCGGGTGACGTTGATGTCGAGGTCCTCGGCACGCGGATTGATTCCGACCACGTGGCCTTCGTAGGTGTCGCTGCCGGGCTCGACGAAGAACGTGCCGCGGTCGGCGAGCTGGATCATCGCGAACGGCGTGACCGAGCCGGCACGGTCCGAGACGAGCGAACCGGTGTGGCGGGCACGGATCTCACCGGCCCACGGCGCGTAGCCGTGGAAGATCGCGTTGGAGATGCCGGTACCGCGGGTCTCGGTGAGGAAGTCGGTGCGGAACCCGATGAGGCCACGGGACGGGATGATGAATTCCATACGGACCCAGCCGGTTCCGTGGTTCGTCATCTGGACCATCTTGCCCTTGCGATTCGCGAGGAGCTGCGTGATCGCGCCGAGGTGTTCCTCGGGGCTGTCGATGGTCAGCTCCTCGTAGGGCTCGTGCAGCTTGCCGTCGACGGTCCGGGTGACCACCTGCGGCTTGCCGACGGTCAGCTCGAAGCCCTCGCGGCGCATCTGCTCGACGAGGATGGCGAGGGCGAGCTCGCCGCGGCCCTGCACCTCCCACGCGTCCGGCCGGCCGATGTCGAGCACGCGCAGCGACACGTTGCCGACGAGCTCGGAATCGAGCCGGGACTTGACCATGCGGGCGGTGAGCTTGTGGCCCTTCACGCGGCCGACGAGCGGCGACGTGTTGGTGCCGATGACCATCGAGATGGCCGGCTCGTCGACGGTGATGGTCGGCAGCGCAACCGGATTCTCGGTGTCGGCGAGGGTGTCGCCGATCATGATGTCGGGGATGCCGGCGACGGCGACGATGTCGCCCGCGACGGCCTCGTCACCCGGCCGACGATCGACACCGACGGTCTTGAGCAGCTCGGTGATCTTGACGTTCTTGACGCCGTCGGCGTGCATCCACGCGACGGTGTCGCCCTTGCGGAGCGTGCCGTTGTGGACGCGCAGCAGCGCCAGACGGCCGAGGAACTCCGACGCGTCGAGGTTGGTGACGTGCGCCTGGAGCGGGGCCTCCGGGTTGCCCTTCGGGGCGGGGATGCACTCGAGCAGGACCTCGAACAGCTCGTCGAGGTTCTCTGCCTCGGGAACCTGGCCGTTCTCCGGCTGCTTCCGGCTGGCCTTGCCCTCGCGGCCCGAGGCGTAGAGGACGGGCAGCTCGAGCGCGAGCTCGGCGGCCTCGGCGGCCTCGTCGTCGAGGTCGGAGGCGAGGTCGAGCAGCAGCGTCTGGCTCTCCTCGACGACCTCGGCGATGCGGGCGTCGGGGCGGTCGGTCTTGTTGACGACCAGGATCACCGGCAGCGACGCGGCGAGCGCCTTGCGCAGCACGAAGCGGGTCTGCGGCAGCGGGCCCTCGGAGGAGTCGACGAGCAGCACGACACCGTCGACCATCGACAGGCCGCGCTCGACCTCACCACCGAAGTCGGCGTGGCCGGGGGTGTCGATGACGTTGATGACCGTCACGGAACCGTCCTGGTGGTGACGGTGCACGGCGGTGTTCTTCGCGAGGATGGTGATGCCCTTCTCGCGCTCGAGGTCACCGGAGTCCATGACCCGGTCGACGAGTTCCGCACGTTCGGCGAAGGCGCCCGACTGGCGCAGCATGGCGTCGACGAGGGTGGTCTTTCCGTGGTCGACGTGCGCGACGATGGCGACGTTCCGAAAATCAGCGGTGCTCACGCGATGGCTCTCCTGGCTGTAGTCCGGCCACACGGCACTGGACCCGGTCGGCACCTCGCCCGTACGGCATTTCGTATCGGTGGCCGCGACGCGAATGCGAGACACCCGACGCGACCGTGAACCGGCCCGCGCAGGCACTGCGGCCTCGTATATCTTACAGCTCGCCGAGCCCTGTCCGCGCCGACGGACCGCGGTTACCCCAGCTCAGCCCGCCCGACGTGATCTTCGCCACGTCTATTCGCGGTCGGTTGTGGCGTCGTCGAACCATCCGTCGCACCGCACGGCACTGTTCTTGCGGGCGGCGTAGTGATCGAAGAACACCGTCGACATCAGTTCGCGGCGGCTGGTGACCCCGGCCTTGGCGAACACCGATTTGAGGTGGTCCTGCACGGTATACGGCGACATGTGCAGACGCCGCGCGATCTCCGCGGTGCTGTCGCCGCGGAGGACCCGCTCGACGACCTCGCCTTCGCGCCCGGTCAATCCGAAGGCGGCTACCACCAGCGGAAACACCGCCGCGGCGCCGGCCTGCTCGATCGTCACCGCGATCCGTGTGCCCTCACCGCGACCGGCCAGCGGCGACGCGTGCACGACGAG
>NZ_JBMBTE010000247.1:0-3507 GCF_048897285.1 Rhodococcus sp. O3 | reverse complement strand
GCGAAGGCGGTGCCGACGTCCGCGGTCGTGAGCGCCCGATCGGCCTGCGAGGCGGCGGTGAGCAGCACCGGTACCCCCGAGTCGGCGGCCAGTCGCGCCGCGGACAGCTTCGACGCCATCCCGCCGGTGCCGAGTGCGCCGCCGGATCCGGCGACGACCCCGTCGAGGTCCTCGGGGCTGGTGACCTCGGGGATCAGCGTGGCGTTGCCCTTGCGGGGATCACCGTCGTAGAGACCGTCCACGTCCGACAGCAGGATCAGCGCGTCGGCACCGACGAGGTGCGAGACGAGCGCCGCGAGCCGGTCGTTGTCGCCGAACCGCAGTTCCGTGGTCGCGACCGTGTCGTTCTCGTTGACGACCGGAACGGCGTGCAGCGCCCGCAGCCGGTCCAGGGTGCGCTGCGCGTTGCGGTGCTGGGTCCGGCGGCCGATGTCGTCCGCGGTGAGCAGCACCTGACCGACGGTGCGTCCGTAGCGGGCGAAGGACGTGCCCCACGCGTGGGCGAGCGCGAGCTGGCCGACGCTGGCGGCGGCCTGCTTGGTGGCCAGGTCGCGAGGACGGCTGGTCAGCCCGAGCGGCGCGAGACCGGCCCCGACCGCCCCGGAGGACACGACCGTGAGGTCGGATCCTGCCTGCATGCGGGCCTCGATCGCGTCGACGAGCCGGTCCAGGCGGTCACGGTCGAGGCCGCCGACCACGCTGGTGATGGCCGACGAGCCGATCTTCACGACTACGCGGCGTGCGGAAGCGATGACCTCGCGGGTGTCGCTCACGGTGGTTCTGGCCTGCCTTTCGGGTGGGCGCCGATCTAGAATTCGTCGTCGTCGGTGGCGAGACCGCGACGGACCTTCTTCGCGTGGCGGCGCTCGGATGCGCTGACGCGGTCGACCTGGTCGAGCCGCGCGTCGGTGCCGCGTCCGGTGGGCACGATGTCCACACCGGCCTGCGTCTGCGGCTCCCATTCGAAGCTGACGTCGCCGATGGTGACGTAGCAGCCCGGCTCGGCGCCCTGCTTGACGAGTTCTTCCTCGACCCCGAGCCGTGCGAGCCGGTCGGCGAGGTAGCCCACGGCCTCGTCGTTGTCGAACGCGGTCTGCCGCACCCAGCGTTCCGGCCGGGTGCCGCGGACGATGAAACCGCCGGGGGTCTCCGGGTCGGCGATGACGCTGAAGCCGGATTCGTCGCGCGCCACCGGCCGGATGACCGGACGCTTCGGTGCCGCCGGCGGATGCGCGGCCCGGTACTCCTCGACCATCCGGGCCAGCGCGAACGTCAGCGGACGCAGACCTTCACGGCTGACCGCCGAGATGGTGAACACCGGCCAGCCGCGGGCCTCGAGTTCCGGGGTGACGAACTCGGCGAGTTCGGCGGCGTCGGGCACGTCGGCCTTGTTCAGGATGACGATCCGGGGCCGGTCGGCGAGGTCGCCGAGGCTGCTGTCCCCCGACAGCGCCGGCTGGTAGGCGGCGAGTTCGGCTTCGAGTGCGTCGATGTCGGAGATCGGGTCCCGGCCCGGTTCGAGGGTCGCGCAGTCGACGACGTGGGCGAGCACCGCGCAGCGTTCGATGTGCCGCAGGAAGTCCAGGCCCAGGCCGCGGCCTTCGCTCGCGCCCGGGATCAGGCCCGGCACGTCGGCGACGGTGAAGGTCGTGTCGCCCGACTGCACGACACCGAGATTCGGGACCAGCGTGGTGAACGGGTAGTCGGCGATCTTCGGCTTTGCCGCGGACAGCACCGACACCAGCGACGACTTGCCCGCGGACGGGAAACCGAGCAGGCCCACGTCGGCGACGGACTTGAGTTCGAGGACGAGGTCGCGCTCCTCACCTTCTTCACCGAGCAGCGCGAAGCCGGGAGCCTTGCGGGCCTTGGACGCGAGCGCGGCGTTGCCGAGGCCACCGCGGCCGCCCTTCGCCGCGACGAACCGGTTGCCGACGCCGATGAGGTCGGCGAGCACCTTTCCGTCGGAGTCGAGGACGACGGTGCCGTCGGGCACCTTGAGCACCAGGTCGCCGCCGTTCGCGCCGTCGCGGTTGCTGCCCGCGCCCTGCGCGCCGTTGGTGGCCTTGGCGTGCTGGTGGAAGTGGAAGTCGAGCAGCGTGTGCACGTTGCCGTCCACTTCGAGGATCACGTCGCCGCCGTTGCCCCCGTTACCGCCGTCGGGGCCGCCGAGCGGCTTGAACTTCTCGCGATGGACGGAGGCGCAACCGTTGCCGCCCTTGCCGGCGCTGACGTGCAGCACCACCCGGTCGATGAAGCGGGACATGGGTGGACCTCTCTCCGTCCGAAGAACCGATGACATTCGGCATCGGGGTATATACGAAAACCAGGGGTGTAAACGAAAACAGTAGGGGCGGACCGGGTATGCGACCCTGGTCCGCCCCTACTGGGAGTATGTCGCGAGGGACACCCTCGCAGCGTCCGAATCGGACGGCAGATCAGGCGTCTGCCGCGACCGGAACGATGTTGACGGTCTTGCGACCGCGCTTGGTGCCGAACTCGACCGAGCCGGCAGCAAGGGCGAACAGCGTGTCGTCGCCGCCGCGTCCCACGTTCACGCCGGGGTGGAAGTGGGTGCCGCGCTGACGCACGAGGATCTCGCCGGCGTTGACGGCCTGGCCGCCGAACCGCTTGACGCCGAGTCGCTGCGCGTTCGAATCGCGACCGTTACGGGAGCTGGATGCGCCCTTCTTGTGTGCCATGACGAACCCTCCTGGGGTTGAAGCTGGAAGTCTCGAGTTACTTGATGCCGGTGACCTTGACGACCGTCAGCTTCTGACGGTGGCCCTGGCGCTTGTGGTAACCGGTCTTGTTCTTGAACTTGTGAATGCGGATCTTCGGGCCCTTGGTGTGCTCGACGATCTCACCGGTGACCGAGACCTTGGCCAGCTTGTCGGCGTCGGTGGTCAGCTCGGACCCGTCGACGACGAGGACCGGAGCAAGCGAGACAGCCGTGCCGGGCTCACCCTCGATCTTCTCGACCTTGACGAGGTCGCCCTCAGCGACCTTGTACTGCTTACCGCCGGTCTTGACGATCGCGTACGTTGCCATCGGACGGCTACCCCTTGCTAGTTCGAACGTGCTCGCGCCACGGTGTGCAGCGCGACTGGTCTGTGTGGTTGCTGACTCGGAGCCCGCAATCTTGCCCGATTTCTCGGATTTCCCGGAATCCAGGCGCAGCACGGCTCTATCGCGAGTAGCGACTGTGCAAGATTACGGGAAGGTGACTGCCAGGGTCAAACCGGTGACACCCGACTGTGTCGGACACCGCCCGCGCTGTGTCGAACAACGTCCGGCGCCCCGGCAGCCACCGTCACCGGCCCGCACACAACGGGCCGGTGACGGTTTCCTACGCTTCGGCTCCCTACGCTTCGGCGTCGACCGGCGGACCCGCGGGCCGGCCGGCGGCCCGCCGTCGGCGAGGACGGCGTTCCACGACCACGGGAGCCGGTTCGCCGTCTCCGGCTGCGACGGCCGGTGCCGGTGTCGCCACGGGCGCCTCGACGA
>NZ_JBMBTE010000246.1:0-3510 GCF_048897285.1 Rhodococcus sp. O3 | reverse complement strand
GGCGGGGGTGCCGGGGGTGGCGGTGACCTGGGCGGTGAGGCAGTGGTCGCGGATGACGCGGCGGGTGTCGGCGGTCCACTGTTCGGCCAGGGTTGTGAGGGCGGGGGCGATCGCGGGGTCGGCGCTGACATGCAGGACGGCGTCGCCTTCGACGCAGGTTTGGGCGGCCTGGATGCCCTGGTCGTCGATGTGGTCGCGGAGCCGGAACCAGCCGATGGTGGCGAGGACGAGCAGCACGATGGTGACGAGGGCGATGATCGGGCCTTTGCTGATGCCTCGGACGCCGCCGGAACTGCGATGTCGACTCACGTGTTCGTCCGCCTCGTTTCTTCTCTTTCCGGGCTCCCGCAGTGTACGGAAAACGGGGCGGGGCCCCGGTCCGGGTCGGACGGGGCCCCGCGTCGTGTGGTGCGGATCAGGCGTACTTGGCCTTGTACTCGCGGCGGCGGCGGTGCAGGATCGGCTCGGTGTAGCCGCTGGGCTGCTTGGTGCCTTCGAGGATCAGTTCCTTGGCGGCCTGGAAGGCGATGCTGTCGTCGAAGCTCGGTGCCATCGGGCGGTAGGCGGCGTCGCCGGCGTTCTGCCGGTCGACGACGGGGGCCATGCGTTCGAGGGCGGCGACGACGTCCTCGGCGCTGACGACGTCGTGGCGGATCCAGTTGGCGAGCAGCTGGCTGGAGATGCGCAGGGTGGCGCGGTCCTCCATGAGTGCGACGTCGTGGATGTCGGGGACCTTGGAGCAGCCGACGCCCTGGTCGATCCAGCGCACCACGTAGCCGAGGATGGACTGGCAGTTGTTGTCGAGTTCCTCGCGCTTCTCGGCGTCGGACCAGTCGGTGTTCTCGGCGAGCGGGATGGTGAGGATGTCGTCGACGGTGGCGCGGGTCTTGCCCTTGAGCTCGTCCTGGACGGCGAAGACGTCGACCTCGTGGTAGTGGGTGGCGTGCAGGGTGGCGCCGGTGGGCGAGGGCACCCAGGCGGTGTTGGCGCCGGCCTTGGGCTGGCCGATCTTCTGCACGAGCATGTCGTGCATGAGGTCGGTCATGGCCCACATGCCCTTGCCGATCTGCGCCTTGCCCTGCAGTCCGCAGGCGAGGCCGGTGTCGACGTTCCAGTCCTCGTAGGCGAGGATCCACTTCTGCTGCTTCATGGCGGCCTTGCGGACCACGGCGCCGGCTTCCATGGAGGTGTGGATCTCGTCGCCGGTGCGGTCGAGGAAGCCGGTGTTGATGAACGCGACGCGCTCGGAGGCGGCCTCGATGCAGGCGGCGAGGTTGACGGTGGTGCGTCGTTCCTCGTCCATGATGCCGACCTTGAGGGTGTTGCGGGGCAGGCCGAGGACGTCCTCGACGCGGCCGAACAGCTCGGTGGTGAAGGCGGATTCGTCGGGGCCGTGCTGCTTGGGCTTGACGATGTAGATCGAGCCGGTGCGGCTGTTGCCGAGCGGGCCGTGGGCTTCGTCGGTGTGCAGGCCGTGGACGGCGCACAGGGTGGTGATCAGGGCGTCGAGGATGCCTTCGGGGACCTCGTTGCCGTCGCTGTCGAGGACGGCGGGGTTGGTCATGAGGTGACCGACGTTGCGGACGAACAGCAGGGAGCGGCCGTGCAGTTCGAGGTCGCTGCCGTCGAGTGCGGTGTAGACGCGGTTGGCGTTGAGGGTGCGGGTGAGGGTCTTGTCGCCCTTGGTGAAGGACTCGGACAGGTCGCCGCGGTTGAGGCCGAGCCAGTTGCGGTAGCCGATGACCTTGTCGTCGGCGTCGACGGCGGCGACGGAGTCCTCGAAGTCCATGATGGTGGTGACGGCCGATTCGAGGACGAGGTCCTTGATGCCGGCGGTGTCGGTGCTGCCGATCGGGGACTGCGGGTCGATCTGGATGTCGATGTGCAGGCCGTTGTTGCGCAGCAGGACGGAGGTGGGGGCGTCGGTGTCGCCGAGGTAGCCGACGAGCTTCTCGGGCTGGGCGAGGGTGGTGACGGTGCCGTCGGCGAGGGTGACCTTCAGCGCGCCGTCCTCGATGCGGTAGGCGGTGGTGCCGGTGTGGGAGCCGGTCGCCAGGGGTGCGGCCTTGTCGAGGAAGTCGCGGGCCCAGGCGATGACCTTGTCGCCGCGGACCTTGTTGTAGCCGGTGCCTTTTTCGGCGCCGCCTTCTTCGGAGATGGCGTCGGTGCCGTACAGCGCGTCGTACAGCGAACCCCAGCGGGCGTTGGCGGCGTTGAGCGCGAAGCGGGCGTTGAGGACCGGCACGACGAGCTGCGGGCCGGCGGTGGTGGCGATCTCGGAGTCGATGTTGGCGGTGGTCACCTCGAACGGGGCGGGAACCGGCACGAGGTAGCCGATGTCCTGCAGGAACGCCTTGTAGGCGGCCGGGTCGTGGGGCTGTCCGGCGCGGTCGCGGTGCCAGGTGTCGATCTTGCTCTGGAGGTCGTCGCGGATGGCGAGCAGTTCGCGGTTGCGGGGCGCGAGGTCGTGGATGACCTTGTCGGCGCCGGCCCAGAACGCGTCCGCGTCGACACCGGACCCGGGGATGGCCTCGTTGTTGACGAAGTCGTAGAGCACCTTGGCGACCTGGAGTCCGCCGACCTGAACGCGTTCTGTCATTGCCTCACTCTTTCCGGTAACTGTGCACCCGGTGCGGTCGGGCCGACCGGTGCCGCACGAAAAACACCAACATGTTACCCGCCGGTAGTTATCTGCGTGTCGGTGAGACACGCCGCCAGCGCGGTGCATCGATTCAGCAGCTCCTGGCGCAGGGCTGCGGCGCGGGTGGTGAGCGCCGACTGCTCGCGGACGTACTGTGCGCGTCCGGCGGCAGTCTCGATCGTGATGGGCGAGTAGCCGTATTCGCTCAGATCATACGGGCTGGCCCTCATGTCCAGTTCGCGTGCCGCCCGGGCGTGCCGGAAGCAGTCCAGGAGCAGGTCCGACTCGATCAACGGGGACAGCTTGTAGCACCACTTGTAGAGATCCATGCCGGCGTGCAGGCAGCCGGGTTGTTCCCGGTCGATCTGGGTCTGCCGGGTCAGGGTCTCGGCGTTGCGCGGGGCCGCGTCGGGGGTGAAGAACCGGAACGCGTCGTAATGGGTGCAGCGCAACTGCAATGATTCCACCACCGCGTCGGTGCCGTCGTGGCCGAGCCGCAGCGGCACCGCGTTGTGCCGCACCCCGGCGTCGTCCGTGCGGTACACCATCGCCCACTCGTGCAGCCCGAAACAGCCCAGCTGCGGCGGCCGGGACGCGGTGGCCGCGAGCAGATCCCGCACGAACTCGACCGTTCCGAGCCGATCGAGCGCCGCGCGCCGGGACACCGTGACCCCGGGCTGCCCGTCGGCGACGACGCGTTCGTAGGCGGGATGGTCGCGGTACTCGCGGGTGGCATCGCCGAGCAGCACCACCCCGAAGCCGGGATGCCAGCGCCGCAGCTGGTTGGGCCGGTGGTTGTAGTAGGTGAACAGGAAGTCGTGCACCGGGTGGGTCTGCCGGGCCGCGCGCCGCCGCAGGTGCCCCGCGAG
>NZ_JBMBTE010000245.1:0-3545 GCF_048897285.1 Rhodococcus sp. O3 | reverse complement strand
ACGCCGCGTGCGTGACCTGCTCCCGAGCCAGCAACTCGGCGAGCTCGCACCCGCCGAACACCCCGGGCGGGGCGATGACCGAACATCCACCGGATCCGAAGGCCCACAGCATCTCCAGCACCGCCGCGTCGAAACTCGGCGAGGCTGCGTGAAGTACCCGTGCGTGCGGGCCGAGCCCGAACCGAGAGCATTGCTCGGCAATCAGATTGGCGAGTCCGCCGTGGGTGACGGTCACGCCCTTGGGCACACCCGTCGACCCGGACGTGTAGATCACGTACGCGGGATGCTCGATCCGCAGCGGGTGCACCCGATCCGCATCGGTCACGCGATCGTGCGACGCCTGTTCGTACGGGTCGTCCAGGTTCAGCCACATGACCGTCGCCGGCAACGAATCGCGCGCACCGGCAGTCGTGAACCCGACCGTCACGGCCGAATCCGCGATCAAGTGCTCGATCCGCGATGCGGGATAGTTCGGGTCGACGGGAAGGAAGGCCGCTCCGGTCTTCGCGACCGCCCACACCGCCAGCACCGACTCCGCCGACCGCGGTACCGCGATCGCGACCACCGTCTCCGGTCCGACACCGTATCGAATCAATCTCCGCGCCAGTCGATTCGACTGCTCGTCGAGCTCACGATAGGTCAGCCGGCGCTCCCCCGCGACCACCGCGACCGTGTCCGGATCCGCTGCGGCCGACGCGACCAGGATGTCCGGCAACGTCACCCCGAGTATCGGCGATCCCCCGGTCACCGGTACCAGTTCGGCGCGCTCGGCGTCGTCGAGCAGCGAGAACCGGTCGATGGGTGTATCGGGCCGGAGGACAAGCGATCCGATGATGTGACGCACGCGCCCGAGGATCTCGGTGATCTCATCGTGACCGAAGAGATCGGGGAGATACTTGATCGACAGGTGCAGCCGATCATCCACGTGCGCAACCAAACCCATCGGATAATGCGCCGCATCCACACCCGACACATCCACCACCCGCATCCCCGCGATATCCGTCTCCGCCGTCAACCCCCCACGATCGACCGGATACGACTCGAACACCGTCATCGTGTCGAACACCGCACCCGGCCCCGCCACCCGCTGCACATCCGACAACCCCACATAATGATGATCGAGCAACCCCGCCTGCTCGGCCTGCACCCGATCGACCAACTCCCCCAACGACACCCCGGCACCCCACCGCACCCGCACCGGCACCGTGTTCACGAACAACCCCACCATCGACTCCACCCCGTCGATCTGCGGCGGCCGACCCGACACCGTCGCACCGAACGTCACATCCTCCCGCGACGTCAACGACCCCAGCACCAACCCCCACGCCACCTGCACCACCGTGTTCAACGTCGCCCCACGATCACGCACCCACACCGACAACGCCGCCGTCTCCTCCACCCCGAAATCCGCACACACATCCCGCGATTCGTGATACCTGCGGGTCGGATCGTCCGGGACGACCAGTGTCGGCTCGTCGACGCCGGCGAGCGCACGTGCCCATTCGTCGAGGGAGTGTTCGCGGTCCTGCCGCTCGACCCAGGCGAGGTAGTCCCGGTACGAGGTGGGCCGCGGGAGACCGACGGTGTCACCGTCGGTCGCGTACAGCATCAGCAGTTCCCGGACGAGAAGCGGTGTCGACCAGCCGTCGAGCAGCAGGTGGTGGTTGGTCATCACCAGCCGGTGGCTGTCCGGCCCGATGGTGACCAGCAGCCATCGCATCAGCGGCGGTCGTGCCGGATCGAATCGCGTCGCCCGGTCCGCCGCCATGATCCGTTCGAGTTCGCGGTCGCGGTCGTCGGCGGGGAGAGCGGACAGGTCGAGCTCGGTGAGCGGCAGCTCGACCCGATCCCGGACGATCTGTACCGGTCGTCCGGCGACGTCGGGCACGAAGGTGGTGCGCAGGTTGGCGTGACGGTCCAGCAGCACCGTCCCGGCGCGCCGCAACCGATCCGCGTCGACCGTTCCGCGCAGCTCGAGGACCAGTTGCACCAGGTACGCGTCGACGGAATCCTCCGACACCAGCGCGTGGAACAGCAGGCCCTCCTGCAGCGGCGACAGCGGCCACACGTCGGTCAGGTCCGGATACCGCCGCTCGAGCTCCTCGATCTGCGCCTGCCGCAGCGTCACCAGGCCCAGGTCGGACGGGGTGCGTCCCCCGGAGCCGGGGATGCGGGCGCGCTCGACCAGCGCGGTGAGCACGCGGCACCACAGGTCCGCGAGTTCGTGCACCTCGTCGGCGGTGAGTATCCCGGTCGGGAACGCCCACGTGGCGCGCAGCCGAGGGCCGGTGCTGTCGTCGAGGGTGAGCGCGTTGATGTCCAGGGTCGCGGGCACCGGCATCTGCGGATCCTGGGCGCCGCCGAGCTCCGAGCCGGCGTCGACGGGCATCCACGGTCCTGCCGGCATCCCGTCCGCTGTTCCGGTGGCGATGCGGCCGAGGTAGTTGAAGCCGATCTGCGGCGCGGCATGTTCACGCAGGTCCGAGGCGGTTTCGTCGTGGAGATAGCGGAGCAGCCCGAAGCCGATCCCGTGGTCGGGGACCGCGAGGAGTTGTTCCTTGACGGATTTGACGGCCGCGTCGAGCGCGGGGCCGCCGCCGCAGGCGTCGTCGAGGTCGATGCCGGTCAGATCCAACCGGACGGGGAAGCCGGTGGTGAACCAGCCGACGGTCCGGCTCAGATCGGCGCCCGGCACCGCCTGTTCCTCGCGCCCGTGCCCTTCCAGGGCGATGAACGCATCGTCGATCGTGGTGCCGCGGTCGCGTCGCCAGGCCGTTACGGCGACGGCGAGTGCGGTGAGCAGACCGTCGGCGACGCTGCCGTGGAACGCGTCGGGGACGGCGGTCAGCAGCGCCTCGGTCACGCCGGTCGGCAGTTCGACGCAGAAATGCTCGGCCGTCGCGATCACGTCGGTCGCGGGATCGAGCGGTCGGGATCCGATCGTCGGGTCGTCCCCGGCCGTGGTCGCGCGCCAGAAGTCGAGTTCGGCGAGCCGTTCGGGCTGCTGCGCGGCCTCGACCAGACCGTGCGCCCAGCGACGCATCGACGTTCCGACCGCCTCGAGCCGAGGATCCTGTCCGGCCGCGATCTGCGACCACGCGGTCGCGAGATCCGGAACGAGGATCCGCCACGACACACCGTCGACCGCCGAATGATGGATCACGAGGAGCAGCCGGCCCGGGACTTCGGTGTTCTCGGGGTCGAACCACACCGCCTGCAGCACGATTCCCGATGCCGGGTCGAGCCGGTCCGCGGCGGCGTCGAGTTCGGCGTGTGCGATGGCGTCGAAGTCGTCGCCGTGCGGGTCGGCGGCCACGCGGACGAGGACATCGCCGGCGTCGACGGTTCCGGTCGGCTGCACGGTCCAGGTCCACGTCCCGTTCGACGAGCGCAGCCGGGAGCGCAGCATGTCGTGCCGATCGAGCACGGCCTGGAGCGTGCGCGTGAGTGACGTGTGGTCGATGCCGAGAGGCAGTTCGAGCAGTACCGCCTGGGAGAAGCGGGTGTGGTGCAGCGGGCTGCGGTCGAGGAGCCAGTGCATCACG
>NZ_JBMBTE010000244.1:0-3616 GCF_048897285.1 Rhodococcus sp. O3 | reverse complement strand
TTGCCTGCCCGGCTCGATCGTCGCCGACACGATCATGCGCACCATCGAACTCGGTGTGACGATCACCGATGCCGCCCTCGATGGCGAGGTCACCGTGGTGTTCTGTGATCTGCTGGTCGATGGACCCGACCGATGCCCGAACTGCACCCGGACAGGGACGTACCGGGACACGATCGTGCGGACGATCACCGATCTGCCGGTGGCCGGCCATCCTCTGCAGCTACGGGTGCGGGTGCCCCGCTACCGATGCGAGAACACCTCCTGTGAGCGGGAAGTGTTCCGGCACACCACCGACCGACTCGCCCGCCCCGGTTCGTCGACCACCCGCAGATGCGCCCGGCACGTCCTGCGCCGGTTGATGGTCGACCGCACCTCGATCGCGGCGATCGCCCGGGAACTGGGCCTGTCCTGGGACACGGTCAATACGATCGCGGTCGACGCCACCACCGGGCTGCTCGCCGCCGATCCCACCCTGCTCGAGTCGGTGCGGGTGATCGGGGTCGACGAGCACCGCTGGGCGCATACCCGCCGGGCGGCCGGCGACGGCTATGTCACCGTGATCGTGGACCTGACGCCGGTGTTCGACGGGGTCGGCCCGGCCCGTCTGCTCGATCTGGTGCCAGGACGCTCCTCGGCGGTGCTGTCGACCTGGCTCGACGAGCGAGGCGCAGACGTCCGCGGCCGGATCGAGTCGTGGCGATGGATGGCTTCGGTGGCTACAAGACCGCCGCGACCAGCACTGTTCCGGACGCGGTCACGGTGATGGATCCGTTCCATGTTGTCGCCCTGGCCGGGGCGAAGCTGGACCTGTGCCGTCAGCGTATCCAGCAGCCCACCCGTGGGCACCGAGGCTGCACCGGTGATCCGCTCTACGGAATCCGTCGCACCGCCCGCACCCGCGAGGAGTCGCTCAGCGACCGGCAACGCCGACGCCTCGAGAAGGTGTTCGCCGATGAGCGGCACATCGCCGTCGCGGTCACGTGGCGGGTCTACCAGGACATCATCGAGGCTTACGCCGATACCGATCGTCGCCGTGGCAAGACGAAACTGACCCGGGTGATCGATACGATCCGCTCCGGTGTCCCCGACGGTCTCGAGGAACTCGCCCAGCTCGGCCGCACCCTGCACCGCAGACGGACCGATGTGCTGGCGTATTTCGAGTACCGGGCCTCGAACGGACCGACCGAGGCGATCAACGGCCGGCTCGAAGCACTACGTCGGCACGCCCTCGGATTCCGCAACCTACTGCACTACCGAATCAGGTCATTGCTGCACTGCGGCAACCTCACCCACGTGATTGATGCACTCTGAATCCGGAAGAGCCCGTTAAGGCCGCCGAGGACAAAGCCCGGCGCCGGGGTAGAACAACCTGGCCGTGCTGACTCGTCGAACACCGGCGTCTGATCAACCAAGGTGATGCACCCGTCGCTGGCCGGGCGGGATCGGCAGCGAGCAGCCCGAGAGGCTCGACCGCAGTTGTGTTGACCGGGTCCCAGGACAGGTCCAGTTCTCACACCGACCGGCGAGGTCGACCGTGGAACACCCGGACCCGGAGCCGGGATCCCCGAACCCCAACCTCCAGCACAGCGACGGATGCACCCGGCACCGGCAAGGACGGCAAGTCGTCACCGAAGATCGTGGCGGGAGTCGGTGGCGTGGTGATTGTCCTGCTCATGGCACTGACCAACGGCCTGATGACGGTCTTCCAGAAGGAGGACACAGCAGCGTCTGCGCCTTCCCCGGACTCCACAACTGCGCGTGGTGGATCGCGGTCGGGCTGGACCGGTGTCGTTGCGAAGACGTGGCCGTACTGCAGCAACCTCCAGTCGAAGCGTTGTCGCTGCTCGGCCAATAACTTGTGGTCGATCGGGTCGAACACCGCGCGGCGCACCATGGAGCGAGCGTAGGCCGCGGCCGATGCCGTCGATCGCGTTCGGAACGAACTCGATCTGAACTTCCAGCGAGTTCTCTTCGAGCCGGTCCGATTCCCGTGATCCTGAAGCGGTAGAGCTCCCGCTTGCTCTCGGCCTCGCGCGCAGATGCTCTGCCGCTCCACCTCCCACCGGGGTGCCTGCGCGACCGCGACGACATCGTGACCGGTGGTGTCGGCAGCATGGGCCTGCTGACGCCATACATGTACCTAGCGCAGCGGCGCAGTGGCGTGCTCCCGGCACCGATAAACCAATCCGAACACCGTCGGTGCCGTGGGGCGACGAATCCGATTCGGAGTCAGCCCAGTAGTTCTCCCTCGCAGAAGGCGCCATGTTGTAGATGGCATTCACTGTGGACTTCCAATGATGCGCGCATGGTAAAAGGTTTTCCACCAATGCAATTGGTTGCATCACGCCTGCGGAGCTGGGTATGGTTGATACCGCGCTGAGATTCAATCGGATATTGGTGCAGGCCAATTGCCCCGGCTGTGCCTTGACCGTCAGGCACTGTCACGTCGGGCTCCCTATCCCGAATTCGGCTTACTCGGTGGTTGGCAAGCGCAAGATCTAGCTTTGTCCCCAGCGGATGGTCCAATGGGAGAGAGGAGGCCTCATGCTCGTTAAATGTGCTGATTGTGACGCGATGTTCGACCCTCGCCCGTCGGGTCGGGGGCCGAGTCGTCAGCGCTGCGAGGAACATGTCAAGCTCCGCAAGCGGGAACTTGTCCGGGCTCGTGACATGCTCAACCGGGCAAAGGAGTGGGGGGTTGAAACCGAACTGGTCATTGCCCGCGAGGTGTTCGAGCGAGACGGCTGGACATGTCACCTATGCGGCAAGGCAATTCCGGAGCGATTGCGAACAACTCGCGTTCTCGGGGGTAAGCATGAGCCATTGTCACCGGTCATCGACCATGTGATTCCGCTATCCAAGGGCGGCCCTCACACGATGGAAAATTGTCGTGCGGCTCATTGGACCTGCAACGCTCGCAAGTTCAACATTGAGCCAGGGGCTGAGGCGGGAGTGGAGCGACCGGCCTCCGCGCCTGCGAAGCACGGACGTGCCGGTGGTGATCAGTGCAAGCTCGATGGGTGCCTGCGCGTTGTCGCGGGGGATGGGCTGTGCCGAGGACATCTGAGGCGCTTACGGAGATACGGCGACCCGAACAAAGTCAGGTGCGGGTGCGGGTGTGGCGAACTGATTACAGTCGCGGCCAGTGTCACGGTCTCGGCCGTGTACCTCGACGGCCACGGTGTTGCGAATGGGGTAGCGGTTTCTCCCGAGGTGAAACTGAAAAATGGCCTTGTGTCCCAGTCCGTCTCGAAGCGAGGCAGGAATCTTCACGCATTGACCGATGACTGTCAGGTGTGGACCGGCTCGAAGAACAAGGCAGGATACGGCCGGATGTACGTGAGGGTGCCGGGGCAGAAACGTAGGGGCCGAATCGTTCAGGTTCACCGTTTCGCTTACGAACTCGCGAACGGCGAGGGATCGGCGCTCAATCTCACAATCGACCACTTGTGCGGCGTCCCGCTGTGTTGCAACCCGAATCATCTTGAAGCAGTATCTATCGGCGAAAACATCAGACGCGCTGCCCTGGTGGTTCTCAGCTGCCCTGAGGGCCATATCTATGACGAAGAGAATACGTTGTACAGCCTCGATGGGCACCGGCGATGCCGCCAATGCA
>NZ_JBMBTE010000243.1:0-3618 GCF_048897285.1 Rhodococcus sp. O3 | reverse complement strand
CGCGGCTCGTCCACGCTCTGGTCGGGTTCGATCACCACGGCCAGTCCCGCGCGGCGTCCGCCGGGCACCGCGACGATGTCGCCGCGCCGCAACGCCAGCAACGATTCGACGGCCGCCCGCCGCCGGTCCTGGCGGCCCTGTCGTTCCCGGGCGCGTTCCAGGTCGGTCAGCTGTGCCCGCAGCCGCAGGTAGTCGAGGATGTCGCTGTCGTCGCCGCCGAGGCGGTCCCGCAGCTCCGCCAGGGCCGCCTCGTTGCGTTCGATGCCGCGGGTCAGGCCCACCACCGATTTGTCGGCCTGGAACTGGGCGAACGACATCTCCAGCAGGGCCCGCGACCGGGTGATCCCGACCGCGTCGATGAGGTTGACGGCCATGTTGTAGGACGGGCGGAACGAGCTGCGCAGCGGGAAGGTGCGGGTGGAGGCGAGCCCGGCGACGGCGGCCGGTTCCACCCCCGGCTGCCACAGCACCACCGCGTGCCCCTCGACGTCGATGCCGCGGCGCCCGGCCCGGCCGGTGAGCTGCGTGTACTCGCCGGGGGTCAGTTCGGCGTGGGTTTCCCCGTTGTACTTGACCAGGCGTTCGAGGACGACGGTGCGGGCCGGCATGTTGATGCCGAGCGCGAGGGTTTCGGTGGCGAACACCGCCCGCACCAGCCCGCGCACGAACAGGTCCTCGACGGTGTGCCGGAACGCGGGCAGCATGCCCGCGTGGTGCGCGGCGATGCCGCGTTCGAGGGCGAGGCGCCACTGGCTGAAGCCGAGGACCTCGAGATCGGCGCGGGGCAGGTCGCGGGTGTGTTCCTCGACGATCGCCCGGATCCGGGCGGCTTCCTCGTCGGAGGTGAGCCGGATGCCGCCGCGCAGGCATTGGGCGACCGCGGCGTCGCAGCCGGCGCGGCTGAAGACGAAGGTGATCGCCGGGAGCAGCCCCTCGCGGTCCAGGCGGGAGATGACCTCGGGTCGCGGTAGCGGTCGGAAGGCGCCGGTGCCGCGGCCCCGGTCCCAGGAGTCGGCGCGGTCCAGCGTCAGCCGGCGGCGCACCTGCGCGAGCAGTTCGGGGTTGACCACGACGCTGCGGCGGCCGCCGTCGTCGGGGTGGGCGCGCCGGTCGAACAGGTCGTAGATGCGGGGGCCGACCATCATGTGCTGGTGCAGCGGGATCGGCCGCACCTCGTCGACGACGACGGTGGTGTCGCCGCGCACGGTGGTGATCCAGTCCCCGAACTCCTCGGCGTTGGACACGGTCGCGGACAGGCTGACCAGCCGGACGTCCTCGGGCAGGTGCAGGATGACCTCTTCCCACACGGCGCCGCGGAACCGGTCGGCGAGGAAGTGCACCTCGTCCATCACCACGTAGGTCAGCCCGATGAGGCTGGTCGAGGACGCGTAGATCATGTTGCGCAGCACTTCGGTGGTCATCACCACCACCGGCGCGTTCGGGTTGATGGACTGGTCGCCGGTGAGCAGTCCGACCGCGTCCTTGCCGTGGCGGGCGCACAGGTCCGCGTACTTCTGGTTGCTCAGCGCCTTGATCGGGGTGGTGTAGAAGCATTTGCCGCCGCCGTGCAACGCCAGGTACACCGCGAACTCCCCGACCACGGTCTTCCCGGCCCCGGTGGGCGCGCACACCAGCACCGAGTGGCCGCCGTCGAGGGCGCGGCAGGCCTGCACCTGGAACGGGTCGAGGGTGAACGGCAGCGCCGCGGCGAAGGCGGTGAGCCGATCGGGCGTGGCGGCCGGGGCCGGCTGATCGGTCACAGCGTGTCGGAGTAGTCGGGTTGCGTCGGGGTGGGGCGCTCGACCGGGGTGGGGGCGGCGATCGGGGAGCTCTCGTCGTCGTCGAGATCGGCCCAGCCGTCCTCACGGTCGCGGCGGGCGCGGCGCTTGTCGTTGATCCGGGCGATCTGGATGGCGATCTCGAGCAGCAGCGTCAGCGCCGCGGCCAGGGCGATCATCGAGAACGGATCCTGGCCGGGGGTCGCGACGGCCGCGAACACGAACATCGCCATGATCAGGCCACGCCGCCAGGACTTGAGCTTGGCGTAGGACAGCACGCCGACGGCGTTGAGCGCGACGATCACCAGCGGGATCTCGAAGGACACCCCGAAGATGACCAGCAGGTTGATCATGAAACCGAAGTACTCGGAGCCGGACAGGGCGGTGACCTGCACGTCGTTGCCGACGGTGAGCAGGAACGACAGGGCGTGGGTGACGACCAGGTACGCCAGCACCGCGCCGGTGACGAACAGCGCGGCGCCGGAGACGACGAACCCGATGGCGTAGCGGCGTTCCTTCGCGTACAGGCCGGGGGTGATGAACGCCCACAGCTGGTACAGCCAGATCGGGCAGGCCATCACCACACCGGCGGTCGCGGCGACCTTCAGCCGCAGCATGAACTGTTCGAACGGGCCGGTGGCGAGCAGGTGGCAGCCGCCGTCGGCGCTGATGTCGGCGCGGGAGGACGCCGGCAACGAGCAGTAGGGGTCGAGCAGGATCGAGCCGAGGCTGGGCAGGCCGAACAGGTCGCGGCTGTACCAGACGAACCCGAGGACGGTGGTGACCAGCACCGCGGCGAGCGCGATCAGCAGACGGGTGCGCAGTTCGTACAGATGTTCGACCAGCGACATGGTGCCGTCGGGATTGGTCTTGCGCCGGCTGCGGCGCGGATCGAACGGGATGCGCACGTGCGGTTCTCAGCTCCTGTCGAGGCCCCCGGATCAGCGGAGGACCGGGGCACCCGTCGCGGATGCCCCGGTGGGTTGGTCGATGGTCAGGCCGACCGCGGTTGGGTCTGCGTCGGGTCGGTGACGGTCGCGTCCACGGCCTGGGCGGGGGGCTGACCGGCGGGCAGCGAGTTCGGAGCCTGCTGCGGCGGCGCCGGACGGGCGTCGTCGTTCTGCATCTCCTTGACCTCACTCTTGAAGATGCGCAGCGACCGGCCGAGACCGCGAGCAGCGTCGGGAAGCTTCTTCGAGCCGAACAGGATGACGACGACGATCGCGACGATGGCCCAGTGCCACGGGCTCATTGCACCCATTATCTACCTCCACAGATGGTGTGCTGCCGATGCTACCGGACCCGAACACGCCCGATCCCCGCCCACAGCCGTTCGACCGGATGTTCGCGCAGGGTTCACAGCTCCGTTACACGCCCGCCGCCGGTTCGTCGAGCGGCAGTGTGTCGTACGCCTCGAGCGCGGCCGCGGCGCGGGCCCGCACCGCCGCCACCAGCTCCGGCGGCCCCAGCACCGTCACCCCGCCGCCGAGCCCGACCGCCAGCCGCGTCATCCACTCCGGCGACGCGAACCGCAGCACCGCGGTGCACGATCCGTCCGGCTGCAACTGCACCTCGGTGAGCGGGTAGTAGTCGATCAGCCAGCTGTAGCCGGGATCGATCCGCAACCGCGCGGCCGGCAGCGTCGGATCCCCGGCGAACAACTCGAAGCTGTCCTCCTCGTCGACCGCGACCGGCGGCCGGGCCGGTTCCGGCAGTTCCTCGGCCGCGTCGATCCGGTCGAACCGGAACAACCGCACCCCCTCCGCGGTGCGGCACCACGCCTGCAGATAGGTGTGCTCGTCGATGAGCACCACCCGGATCGGGTCCACGTCCCGCTCCG
>NZ_JBMBTE010000242.1:0-3709 GCF_048897285.1 Rhodococcus sp. O3 | reverse complement strand
GCCGCCGACCACCCCGACGTGGTGAACCAGGCGATCGAGAAGGCCGGCGACCTCGCGGACGACAAGACCGGTGGCAAGTTCTCCGGCCAGGTCGATGCTGCCGAGAACGCCGCGAAGAACGCCCTCGGCACTGCCTGATCCGACAGGCTCGCGCGCCGGAATCGACCGGCGCGCGTGAGTCGCGCAGCTGTCGGACACGCGCACACGTACGAACGGGCGCGTGTGTCCGCTAGCTGCGCGAACACCCCGAATCCGGCCTCCTGACCGAAACCACCGACCGTCATCGCCGCGCGCGGCAGAGCAGAATCGTTGCCGTGAACGGGACCTGGATACTCCTCGTCGTCATCGCGGCGATCGCCGTCACCGGACTGGCAGCCCGGCGCAATCTGCAGGCGCCGCTGGTGCTCGTCGCGATCGGTGCGGCCGCGTCGTTCATCCCCGGACTGCCCCGGCTGGAACTGCAACCCGACGTGATTCTCGGTGTCGTGCTTCCGCCGCTGTTGTATTCGGCGGCGCTGCGGTTCTCCGTTCCCACCTTCCGGCGCTACCTGTCGCCGATCCTGCGACTCGGCATCGTCACCGTCCTCGCGACCGCCTTCGCGGTCGCGTTCTTCGCGGAATGGCTCGTCCCGCAGCTGACGTTCGGCGCTGCGCTCGTGCTCGGCGCGGTCGTCGCCCCCACCGACGCGGTCAGTGCCGTCGCGGTCGGGCAGAAACTCGGACTGCCGAAACGGGTCATCGCGGTGCTCACCGGAGAAGGACTCGTCAACGACGCGACCGCCCTGACCCTGTTCACGGTCGCGGTGTCGACGGTCGCCGGCACCCGGGTGTTCTTCGACTCTCCGGTCATGTTCTTCGGCTACGAGGTGGCCGGCGGTGTCGCCGTCGGGCTCGTGCTCGCGGTGGTCGTGCATCAGGTTCGGCTCCGCATGTACCATTCGCCACTGGAAACGTCTCTGGGACTGGTACTTCCGTTCACCGCCTATCTCGCGGCCGAGGAGATCCACGCGTCCGGGGTGCTCGCCGTGGTCGCCGCCGGCCTGTACATGGGGCACCGCGCCACCGACGCGTCGGTGAACACGCGGATCCAGGAACGCTACGTGTGGGAGAGCCTCGATCTCCTGCTCGAGATGTTCGTCTTCGCGTACATGGGATTGCAGCTGAAGTTCGTGCTCGAGGATGTGACCAACCACGGCTACGACGTCGCTCTCGCGTTGCTGTACGCGCTCGCGGTGCTCGTCGTGGTCATGGCGGTGCGACCCGCGTGGGGCCTGCTGAACTGGGGACGCCGCCGCATCACCCGCGACATCGGGCTGGTCCGGCTGGGCCGCGACCGGTTGAGTTTCCGCGAACACCTGGTCGTTTCGTGGGCGGGAATGCGCGGGGTGGTGACCCTCGCTGCCGCCGGTGGTATCCCGTTCGTGCTCGAGTCCGGCGAACCGTTCCCGGGTCGCGACATCATCCACCTCATCGCGCTGGTCGTCGCCGTCGGAACCCTGCTCATCCAGGGCGCGACCATGCCCGCCCTGATCCGCAGGCTCGACGTGCACGACCCGTACGAGCGGCTCCGCACCGAGGAGCAGCGTGCCCTCGCCCGATCCATCGTCGAAACCGCCGCCCACGGCGAACTCCGGAACCTCGCGGAGCACCCGCCGTCGGGGTTCGACGCCGAGTCCGTGCGCCGCATCCTCGAACGGGTGCGCCGATCCATCCAGGCCCGCGTCGAGGCCCAGGCCGCCGAATCGGAGAACGAGGACGACCGCAACCTCGACGCGAGCGCACTGTTCGACGAATTCCGGCGCTCGATCCTGCGCGCCCAGCGCACCGCCCTGATCGCCGCGCGCGACGAGGGAACGCTGGACGACGAAACCCTCCGCGTCGAACTCGAAAGCCTCGACGTCGAGGAGGCCGCCGCGGAGGAACGGATCGATCGCCGCGGCCGGACGTGACCTGTCCGGCAGAAATCGGGTAGTGCACTACGCGTGTGTCCCGGACGTCGCCGGAAGACGCTGGGAACATGCGAAATACGGGGGCGACGAGTGGGCGGCGCGGAGCGGCTGCCGCGATCGGCATGGGTCTGGTTGCGCTCGGTCTCGTGTTCCTCGGGGCGACCCGTGCGGGAGCGCAAGACCCGTCGGACCCGGATTCGGGTTCGTGCTGCGACGTGATCGTGTCGACCACGACGGTGACCGAGACGGTGTACGTGCCCACGACGGTGTACGAGACCGCGACGGTGTACGAGACGGTGTACGAGACGAGGACCGAAACCGTCACCGAGACAGTAGAAGTGGGCGGGACTGCGACCGAAACCATCGCCGAGACCGTGACGGAGAACCGGGCGCAGCCACCGGGCACGGTCACCGAAACGGTGACGGTATCGGCCGGATCGCCGGTCACCGTGGCCGCACCGCCGGACCCGCCCACCCCCGCGACCCAGCCTCCCGCTCCCAAGAGCACGCCCACGGTAGCGCTGACCGGACTCGGCGCCGGGGTAGGAGCACTCGCCGCGGCGGTGCTCGTCACGCGACTTCGACGGCCGGGTGAACGCCGGACTCGGCACAGGACTCCGGAGGTACGCGCGGTCGCCCGTCCCGACCGGAATCCGCGGACCACGGTCGAGGACCGGGCAGGCCCGGCGGTCGGGATCGATTTCCGTTCCCACCCGTGGGACATCCGGACGACAGGAGACAGCCCATGACCGATCCGAACGCGATCACCGCGCGCACCGTGTTGCTGCCGGGCGTCCCTCCCGACCGGTCGGCCGCGGCGGTAGCCGACGTCCTCGGCCGGCTGGGCGCGGTCCGTGCCGCGGTGCGGGCGTTGAACGCGATCACCCCGGATGTGCTCACCGCCGTCGACGTGGAGGTGGCCGCCGCGATCGCCGACTTGCTCGAGGTCGGCCTCGACGACCTGTTCGCGCAGGGGTGGCAGCGCTACCGGCGGTTGCGCGACGCAGCCACCACATCCCTCACCGGCACGAAACAGTTTGTGCCGCTGGACAGCACGCGGATCACGGCGAACCAGCATCCGTCCGTCGAACTGAGCCTCGACGGCGTGCTCGTCGGTCGCGTCGACCTCGACCTGACCGCCGAATACGATCTCCACGGTGTCGTCGCGGTCGTCGAATCCGGGGCGCTGACCGCCCTGCGCTTCGGGGAGTGCGATGTGACCGTCACGTTCGCGGTGCGGCCGGTGGGCACCGTGCTGCAGCGTCGAAGGACCTTCTCGGTGGGAGCGCTGGCGCCGATGAGGGAACCGGTGCCGCTCGTCGGTTCCGCGCGGGCACGACCCGCCTGACGCGTTGCCGCGGTCCGCGGCGTCCGGCGTCACGGGGCATGTTTCCCGATCCCCACTTCGGCGCACCTGTCGCCCAATCGCCGCCCTCGCCCCCTTCCTTCCGAGCGAATGTACCGCTCGTCTCCTTCAACCGACTGAGCGATACATTCGCTCGGAAAAGAAGGATCGGGAGACACGCCCTAGGTTTGTATGCATGATCGCGACCGACGTGTTCGAACATCCACGACCGCAGCGCCCGGCCCGGTGGGGTGAGCAGTGACCGGCACTGTCGTCGTCGCGCTCGTCGTGGTGGCCGCGATCCTCGCCGGCGGTATCGCCGCGGTGTGGGCACGGACCCGTCGCGTCGTCACCACCCCCGCCGAACGTGCCGTGCACGCGACACTGCACACCGCCTCGCTCGCCGCGCGACCGC
>NZ_JBMBTE010000241.1:0-3752 GCF_048897285.1 Rhodococcus sp. O3 | reverse complement strand
CGGAGGCCGCGGTCACGCTGACCCCGCCGGTTGCCGGTGCCTGCGGCTGCGCCGCCTCGACCTGCAGGTTGAACAGGAACCCGACCGACTCCTCCTTGAGCGCGTCGAGCATGCCGGTGAACATGTCGAAGCCCTCGCGCTGGTACTCGACCAGCGGGTCGCGCTGCGCCATCGCGCGCAGCCCGATGCCTTCCTTGAGGTAGTCCATCTCGTAGAGGTGCTCGCGCCACTTGCGGTCGAGCACCGACAGCAGGACACGACGCTCGAGCTCGCGCATCGCACCTTCGCCCGCAATGCTCTCGATCTCGGCCTCACGCCGCGCGTACGCCTTCTCCGCGTCCTCGAGCAGGATCTCCCGCAACTCGTCCCGGCCGAGGTCCTCGTTCGCCGCGACCAGTTCCTTGTAGTCGACCCCGACGGGGTAGAGCGTCCGGAGGGCGGTCCACAACTGCTCGAGATCCCAGTCCTCGACGTAGCCCTCGGAGGTTGCGCCGTCGACGTAGGCGGTGACCACGTCGCGGATCATCGACTCGATCTGTCCCTCGAGGTTCTCTCCGCGCAGGATCCGGCGGCGCTCGTCGTAGATGACGGTGCGCTGCTGGTTCATCACCTCGTCGTACTTGAGGACGTTCTTGCGGATCTCGAAGTTCTGCTGCTCGACCTGGGTCTGGGCGCTCTTGATGGCCTTCGAGACCATCTTCGCCTCGATCGGCACATCGTCGGGCAGGTTGAGCCGCGTCATGATCGATTCGAGCGCGGCGCCGTTGAAGCGGCGCATCAGCTCGTCACCGAGCGAGAGGTAGAACCGGGACTCGCCGGGATCGCCCTGACGTCCGGAGCGGCCGCGGAGCTGGTTGTCGATACGCCGGGACTCGTGCCGTTCGGTGCCGAGCACGTACAGGCCGCCCGCCGCCTTGACCTTCTCGGCGTCCGCCTTGACCTCGGCCTTGATCTTCTCGAGGGTGTCGTCCCACGCGGCCTCGTATTCCTCGGGCGTGTGCACGGGATCCAGGCCACGGCGACGCAGCGCGATGTCGGCGAGAATGTCCGGGTTGCCGCCGAGCACGATGTCGGTACCGCGACCGGCCATGTTCGTCGCGACGGTCACCGCACCGGACCGGCCGGCCTCGGCGATGATCTGCGCTTCCTGCTCGTGGAACTTCGCGTTGAGCACGCTGTGGACGATGCCGCGCTTGGTGAACTGCCGCGACAGGTACTCCGAACGCTCGACGCTGGTGGTACCGATGAGGACCGGCTGGCCCTTCTGGTGCCGCTCGACCACGTCGTCGACGACGGCTGCGAACTTCGCTTCCTCGGTCTTGTAGATCAGGTCGCCCTGGTCGACGCGGATCATCTCGCGGTTGGTCGGGATGGGGATGACGCCGAGGCCGTAGATCTGATGCAGCTCGGCGGCCTCGGTCTCGGCGGTACCGGTCATACCCGAGAGCTTGTCGTAGAGACGGAAGTAGTTCTGCAGCGTGATCGTGGCGAGGGTCTGGTTCTCGGCCTTGATCTCGACCTTCTCCTTGGCCTCGATCGCCTGGTGCATGCCCTCGTTGTAGCGGCGACCCGTCAGCACGCGGCCGGTGAACTCGTCGACGATGACGACCTCGCCGTCGCGGACGATGTAGTCCTTGTCCTTGGTGTAGAGCTCCTTGGCCTTGATGGCGTTGTTCAGGTAGCTCACCAGCGGCGAGTTCGCGGCCTCGTACAGGTTGTCGATGCCGAGCTGGTCCTCGACGAACTCGACGCCCGCCTCGTGGACGCCGACGGTCCGCTTGCGGATGTCGATCTCGTAGTGGGTTTCCGGTTCGAGCATCTGCGCGATCCGCGCGAACTCGGAGTACCACTTGCTCGACGCATCCGCGGGGCCGGAGATGATCAGCGGCGTCCGGGCCTCGTCGATCAGGATGGAGTCGACCTCGTCGACGACCGCGAAGTTGTGCCCACGCTGGACCAGGTCGTCGAGCGAGTGCGTCATGTTGTCACGCAGGTAGTCGAAGCCGAACTCGTTGTTCGTGCCGTACGTGATGTCCGCGGCGTAGGCCGCGCGGCGCTGCGCAGGGGTGAGCCCCGACAGGATCACGTCGGTGCTCAGGCCGAGGGAGCGGTGCACGCGGCCCATCCACTCGGAGTCGCGCTTGGCGAGGTAGTCGTTCACGGTCACGACGTGCACACCGTCGCCGGACAGGGCGTTGAGGTAGGCCGGCAGCACACAGGTGAGGGTCTTGCCCTCACCGGTCTTCATCTCGGCGATGTTGCCGAAGTGCAGCGCCGCGCCACCCATGATCTGCACCGTGTAGTGCTTCTGTCCGAGAACTCGCCAGGAGGCCTCACGGGCCACCGCGAACGCCTCCGGCAGCAGGTCGTCGAGGGTTTCCCCGTCCGCATACCGCTTGCGGAACTCGTCCGTCTTGGCGCGCAGTTCCGCGTCGGTGAGCGCCTCGAACTCCGGCGACAGGGATTCGACGTGCTCGGCGATGTGCTTCAGTCGCTTGACCATGCGACCTTCACCGATCCGGAGCAGCTTCGTCAGCGAAAGCACTGGGTGTTCGTCCTCAATCTCGGGTTCGTGCACGGACAAGAAAATCCGGCCGAGGGCCTCGTCGGTCCCCGGCCGGATTCCATGGTAGGCGTTCGGCCGGAGCGGTTGCGATTGCGACCGCTCCGACCGGGCATTCAGACCAGGCTGATCAGGCCGTAGTCGAACGCGTGCCGACGGTAGACGACCGACGGCCTGTCCGTTTCCTTGTCGTGGAACAGATAGAAGTCGTGGCCGACCAGTTCCATCTCGTACAGGGCGTCGTCGACGGTCATCGGCTCGGCCTTGTGCTCCTTCGTCCGGACGATCCGACCGGGACCGCCCTTGTCCTCCGCTTCGAACTCCTGTGCCAGATCCCGCGAGATTCCGAGCGAATCGTCCTGAGCGAGCACCGCGGTGGCGGCGGCAACGGAAACGGGAGTCTTGTCACCGTAGGAGACCTTGCGACGCTCCTTGGTACGCCGCAGACGGGACTCGAGTTTGTCGGTAACCGACTCGAAGGCCGCGTAGAAGCTGTCGGCGGACGCCTCGGCACGGACGATCGGGCCCTTACCCCGGGCGGTGATCTCGACGCGCTGACAACTCTTCATCTGACGGCGGTTGCGCTCGTGCTGCAGTTCGACATCGAAAAGGAAAATGGTCGGATCGAATCGCTCCAATCGGGCGAGTTTCTCGGACACGTAGATCCGGAAGTGGTCCGGAACCTCGACGTTGCGTCCCTTGACGACGATGTCTGCCTTGGGACCGGCGGCTTCGCCATCGAGACCTGCAGCGGAAACCTTGGACTTCGAAGGGGTCGTCACTCGTACCTCCCGAGTACGGCCGGTGCAGCCCGCGCACCGGCATGTTCGATGAGCGCATCAGCGCTCCGCCCGGAACCGGCGGATCGAACGTTTCCACCCGTCTACCAGTGTTTTCCGGGTCTGAGGGCGACGGTAGTACGGAACCTCCGCGAGTGCCACCGTTCCGCTGAATTTCACTCGCGCACACTTACGCGGCAGCAATCACAAGCACTCCCCATGGACGGAATCCGGCTGCTGTGAGCACTCGCACGGACTCCGTCGCGGTCGTTCCGGTGGTCATCACGTCGTCCACGAGGAGCACCGGGAACTCCCTCGGCACATCGCTTCCCCGGCGCAGCCGCACCCGTCCGGCGAGGTTCCGGTGCCGCTGCGCGGCGGACAATCCCACGGAGTCCCGGACCCCACGA
>NZ_JBMBTE010000240.1:0-3810 GCF_048897285.1 Rhodococcus sp. O3 | reverse complement strand
GCACCCCGCCGGGGCAGGCGATCATCACGTTCGCGGTGGCCACGCCGATCACGAGCAGAGCCGCACCCGAGACGAGAGCGAGCGCCGCACAGACACGCCGCATCCGCGAGTCCGCCACCGGTTCGGGTTGTGTCTCGATCGGATGCAACGCGGCCAGTGCCGGTATCCGCGTGGCCCGGCGGGCCGGGCCGCTCGCCGCGAGCACCGTGACGACGGTGCCGAGCGCGATGCCGGCCACGACGGTCATCGGGCCGATCGCGATCGAGGTCAGCGGGATCGGCACGTCCGCGGCCCGCGCCAGCGCGACGACCAGCGCGGCGAGACCGCATCCGGCGAGCACCCCCAACGTGGCGGAGACGAGACCCACGACGAGGGCTTCGCCGCGCACACTGCGCCGCACCTGTTTCGCCGACACCCCCACGCATCGCATGAGAGCAAGCTCGCGAGTGCGGGCTGCGAGCAGGACCGCGAAGGTGTTGGCGATGACGAGACCGGCGACGACGACCGCGATCGCGACGAAACACAGCAGCACGTCGCGCAACACCGAGATGTTGCCGACGTGTGCCCCTGCGACCTCGGTGGCACGGTCGGCGCCGGAGACGACACGCACCCCGGGCAGGGCCGCGGCCAGCGCGTCGACGAGGCCGTCCCCGTCGCCGGCGACCCGCAGTTCCACCTCCGCATCGGCGCCCGCCCAGGAGCGCACCTGCGCGGTCTCGACGAACACGAGGCCGGAGTCCATGGCCTGCGGTGTGCCGTCGAGGTCGACGGTGCCGACGACCGTGACGGCCTCGGGCGCAGCGTCGGAGGCGACGACGGTGAGTGTCTCGCCCAGCGCGTATCGCGATCCCGAACCGACGACCACCTCGCCGGGACCGCCGGGCCAGCGACCGTCGGCGAGCCGCTGCCAGCGCAACGACTCGTCCGGGGCCAGGCTGGTCACCCTGGCCGATTCGGGAAGTCCCTCGGCCCCCACGATCCGGACGTATCCGGTCACGTCCAGCACCGCCGCGCGCACACCGGGTACCGCGGCGGCGACCGCCGCCGTGTGCTCCGGAGCGACGTCCGGCTCGGAACCTCGCGCATGGTCGAGGACCGCTGCAGCGGCAACCCCTTCGTATTGGGCGGCAGCCGCTTTCGTGATCGAGGAGTTCACGGTATCGCCGAGCACGAGGGTGCCGACGGCGAACGCGACGGACACGATCACGGCGAGGGCGGACGCGATGTATCGGCCGCGGTGGGCGCGAGCCTGGGCCAGAACGAGATGCCTCATCGTGCCACCGCACCGACCGCGCCGAGGCCACGCATCGCGTCGAGCACGGAATCTGCCGTGGGATCCGCTATTTCACCGGCGAGTCGCCCGTCGGCGAGGAGCACCACCCGGTCCGAGTACGACGCCGCGACCGCATCGTGGGTGACCATGACGACGGTCTGGCCGGTCTCCCGCACACTCGACCGCAGCAGCGCCAGCACCTCGGCGCCGGCCTGCGAATCCAGGTTCCCGGTCGGTTCGTCCGCGAAGATCACGTCGGGCTGCGGCAGCAGGGCCCGCGCGACGGCGACGCGCTGCTGCTGCCCCCCGGACATCTCGTGGGGCAGGTGGTCGAGACGGTCCGTCAGGCCGAGACGCCCGACGACCTCGTCGAACCACTGTGGTGCGGGCCGGGTTCCGGCCAGGCGCATCGGCAGCAGAATGTTGTCGCAGGCGGTCAGCACGGGCAGCAGGTTGAACGCCTGGAACACGAAACCGATACGGTCGCGGCGCAATCCGGTCAGCACCGCGTCCGACGCCGTGCTGATCTCGATTTCCGTGCCGATCCCGGCTCCGCCGTGCAGCACCACCCGACCGGCATCGACGCCGTCGAGTCCGGCCAGCGCGTGCATGAGTGTGGACTTACCGGACCCCGACGGGCCCATGATCGCGGAGAACCGGCCGCGTTCGAATTCGACCGAAATGCCGTCGAGGGCACGAACTTCGGCGTCGCCGTGCCCGTAGACACGGACCACGTCGTGTGCCGAGCAGGCGGGCGCGAAAGCACTGATGGAAGTCATCCTCCGACAGTAGGAATCAGCGCGATCCCGGCGCATCGGCGCGACACCCGATCCTGCGGCGCCGCGCGTCATACCGGGGTATGACCCGCAGCGGCCACCGGAGATACCGGGGTCCTACTGCGCGGTGCGCAGCAACTCGTCCGGACGCACCAGCCCGGCGCGGAAGGCGAACAGCACGGCCTGCACCCGGTCACGCGAACCGGTCTTGGCGAGCACCCGCCCGACATGGGTCTTGACGGTCGCGGCGGACAGCACGAACCGTTCCGCGATCTCGCCGTTGCTCAGACCGTGCGCCATCGCGGTGAGCACCTCGACCTCGCGCGGGGTGAGATCCTCCGGAAGGTCCACGTACGTGTCCTTCGTCGCGGCGGTCTGTTCGAGCATCGGCGACACATGCCGGAGCAGACGCCGGGTCGCGCGCGGGGCCATGACCGCGTCACCTCGATGCACGGTGCGAACCGCGTCGAGCAGATCCTCCGGCGGCGCGTCCTTGAGCAGGAATCCGCTCGCGCCGGCCGCGATGGCCTGCACGACGTAGTCGTCGTTGTCGAAGGTGGTGAGCACCACCACCTTCGGTGCCTCCGGGTCGGCGAGCAGGGTGCGGGACGCCGAGATCCCGTCGACCCGCGGCATCTGCACATCCATGAGCACGACGTCCGCGCGGACGCGCCCGAGTTCGGTCAGTGCGGCCGCGCCGTCGGACGCCTCGGCGACGACGACGATGTCCGGCTGGGATTCGAGCACCATGCGCAGCCCGGCACGAACGAGCTGCTGGTCGTCGACGAGTGCGACGCGGATGGGTGCGACGGATTCGGTCATCCCTGCCACCCTAGGCGGGGAGCTCGGCGCGTACACGGTAGCCACCCCCGGCACGTGGTCCCGCGACCGCGCGTCCACCGTGCAGGCGGGCACGTTCCTCGACTCCGGTCAGGCCCTGCCCACCGGGCGGCGCCTGCACGAGGGCCGCGGCCCCACGCCCGTCGTCGACGACCTCCACGACGAGCACCTCCGGCCGCCAGTCCAGCGTGACCTCGGTGTGCGCGTGGGGCCCCGCGTGTTTGAGCACGTTCGTCAGCGACTCCTGCACGATCCGATAGACCGACAACTGCGTTCCCACCGGAAGGTCGCGGGCCGGCCCGGCGACGGTGTACGTCACGTCCAGACCGCTTCCGCGCATCTGTTGCACGAGCGCGTCGAGATCGTCGAGACCGGGGGTCGCGGTGAACTCGCGGGGCGTGTCCTCGCGCAGCACCGACAGCAGCGAGCGCATGTCGGTCAGCGCGCGGCGCCCGGTCTCGGCGATCGTGGTGAGTGCACCGGCCGCGGCCTCGGGGTCGGCTGCGGCCGCGTACCGGCCGCCGTCGGCCTGCGCGATCATCGCGGTGAGCGAGTGCGCGACGATGTCGTGCATCTCACGCGCGATGCGGGTGCGTTCCTGGGTGGCGGCCAGTTCCGCTTCCTTGAGCCGATCGAGTTCGAGCAGACGGTTGCGTTCGGTCAGCGATTCCATCTCGCGTAGACGCAGTCCCCGCATCCGGCCGAAGGCCCAGATGCCGGCGAGGAACACCGCGACGAACACCGCCGCCGCGACCGTCTCGAAAAGGGTGCGGCCCTCGTACTGACCGAGGTAGTTCACCCCGGCCGCCGCACCGCCGATCGCCGCCGCGGCGAGCGCACCGTTCGCGGCCCAGCGTGGCGCGTACGCGGCGAGCGCGTACACCGATGCCGGCACAGCGATCGGGACGATCACGGACAACT
>NZ_JBMBTE010000239.1:0-3855 GCF_048897285.1 Rhodococcus sp. O3 | reverse complement strand
GCGGTCACTCCGGGTCGCGCAGCAGCTCGTACACCGGGTTGTGGCGGGCGGCGTGCCGCACCGCGTCGTTGGTGGCCGAGGTGTAGATCTGCACCGTCTGCAGGGACCGGTGCCCGAGCAGCTGCTGCAGCTCGACCATGGTCGCGCCGCTGTCGGCGAGGCTGGTGGCGAAGGTGTGCCGCAACGCGTGCGCGAGCGCGCCGCGTTTGCGTTCGGATTCGATCCCGGCCAGCCGGTACATCCGCCGGACCCGGTACTGCAGGGTGCCGCGGGTGATGCGCCGGCCGTCGCTGCCGACGAACAGCGGATCCTCCGGCGGGAACCGTTCCCAGATCGCCAGGTCCTCCCGGTCGGCGCGGGCTGTGCGCCGTGCCGGCGGGAACCGGGTGTACCGCTGCTCGAGATAGGCCGAGACGATCGCCGTCCAGCTGTCCTCGAGCGGGATCTCCCGTTCGGTGGCGCCCTTGCCCAGCACCCGCAGCACCGGGGCGTCGCGGCCGCCGAGGATGCTCGCCAGGTCCAGCCGGATCAGTTCCTCCGAGCGGATGCCGGTGAGCAGCAGCGTCGCGATGAGCGCCAGGTCGCGGCCCGGCCAGTCCCGCGGCCCGGCCTCGGGGCGCTGCGCCTGCACGGTGAGCGTGTCCACCAGCTGCCCGATCGCGGCCGGTTTGAACGCCTTCGGGGTGTGCTGCGGCCGTTTGGGCTGGGCGATCGACGCCATCGGGTTGCCCTCCGACACACCTTCGGAGACCAGGAAGTTGCAGAAGCTGTTCCACACCGACCAGGCCCGGCGCACCGACGCCGGTTGCCGCTCCCGGGCGAACGCCGCGAACGCCGAGCGCAGCGACCGGATCGTCACGTCCTGCACGGTCAGCGCGTCGGGGTCGAGCTGCCGGGTGGCCGCGAGCTGCTCGCACACCGCCCGCAGATCCAGCCGGTAGGCCTTGACGGTGTGCGCCGACCGTTTCGCCGTCTGCAAGGTCTCCAGGTAGGCCGAGATCCACTCCAGCAGGCCCGGTTCGTCCCCGCTCGCCATCGCGCGCCCTTTCCGCCGGCTCGTGTCGTACATGTGTGCGAGCACAGTCTGACATCGGGGTCGGACAGGACTGGGCTCGGACAGGGCTTGCCGGGACAGGGCGGTGCGCGCGCCGCGGAGACGCGCGCGGGTGAGGGAGAATCGGCGGATGCGGTCGCGCACGAAGATTCTGGACGCCACGCTCGGGCTCATCGCCGACGTCGGCTTCGAAGGCGTCACGATCGCCGGGGCGGCGCAGGCCGCGGGGGTGTCCCGGCAGACCGTGTACTCGATCTTCGGAACCCGGGAAGAGCTTGTCTCCCAGGCGATCAGCGGGCAGCTGCTCGAGGCCTACGCGGAGATGACCGCCCGGCTCGAGCAGATCGAGGACCCGGGGGAGTACGTCGTGGAGACCATCGTCCTCGGGCGCACGGTGGTGCGGGAGCACCCGGTGCTGGCGGTGCTGCTGCGCGGCGACGGCGACAACCCGGTGTTCGATCCGGGCATGGTCGATCGCGCCAAACCGATCGGGCGCCAGCTGCTGGCGCCGATGGTGCAGCGGCATCCGGAGCTGGAACCGCACGTCGACGACATCATCGTGATGTCGCTGCTGCTGGGCCTGTCGGTGCTGATGTTCACCGGCGAGACCATGGAATCCGACGACGAGTTGCGGGAGTTCCTGCGGCGGTGGCTGTTGCCGGCGATGGCGTCCGTCGGCAAGCCCACCCCCTAGTTTCTTGACACTTTCGCCCCGGACTGTCTAGTTTTGCGTTCGTCCGGGCCTGCGCCGTGCCGAAAACCGATGGGGAATCGACTTGTCCGCATTCACGCGTCGCTCCTTCCTGGCCGGCGCCGTCGCCGCCGGCACGCTCCTGGCCGGCGCGTCCACCGCGCACGCCACCCCCGGCATCGGCGCCCGCGTCAAACGGGTCGCCGTGACCCGCGAAGAGCACCGCGTGATCGTCATCGGCTCCGGCTTCGGCGGCGGCGTCACCGCCCTGCGCCTGGCCCAGGCCGGGGTGCCCGTCACCGTCCTCGAACGCGGCCGCCGGTGGCCCACCGGCCCCGACGCCACCACCTTCCCGCGCGTCGCCGACCCCGACAAGCGCATGCTGTGGCACAAGTCGTTCCCCGAGGTGTTCGGCAAGCGCCTGAGCGTCGAACCCTACGTCGGCCTCGTCGAAGCCGTCCCCGGCGACAACATGACCGCCCTGTGCGCCGCCGGCGTCGGCGGCGGCTCCCTCGTCTACCAGGGCATGTCCCTGCAACCGGACCGGGACGTGTTCAACGCGCACTTCCCGAACGAACTCGACTGGGACCTGATGAACCGCGTGCACTACCCGCGCGTGGCGAAGATGCTCGGCCTGGCCACCGCCCCGGACGAACTGGTCGCCACCCCCAACTACGCGGCCGCACGCATCTTCGCCGACCGGGTCCGCGCCGCCGGCATGCCCCTCGACAAGATCCCCATGCCGATCGACTGGGACTTCGCGCTCGCCGAACTGCGCGGCGAGATGACCCCCGCCTACACCGACGGCGCCGGCGCGCTCGGCGTCAACAACGGCGGCAAGCACACCGTCGACGTCACCTACATCGCCGAGGCCGAGGCCACCGGCCTGGCCACCGTGCAGATCCTGCACGACGTCACCGACATCGAACGCGCCGCCGACGGCCGCTGGACCGTACATGTCGACCGCACCGACGAATCCGGCACCGTCCTCGAGAACAAGATCCTCACCACCGACGCGCTGGTGCTGGCCGCGGGCAGCCTGAACACCACGCGCCTGCTCCTGCGCGCCGCCGCCAAGGGACAGATCACCGACCTGCCCGACGACCTCGGCCGCGGCTGGGGCACCAACGCCGACCGCATCTACATGTGGACCGACATGGCCGCGGACTTCGGGGCGGTCCAGGGCGGCCCGGTCGTCTACGGCAGCAAGAACTGGGCCGACCCGCACCACGCCCACACCGTGGTCCAGGCGTCGCTGCCGTCGTTCGAGGTCAACACCCGCAGCACCGTCCTCGTCGGCTACGGCGTCAGCGACGGCCGCGGCGAGTTCGTCTACGACGCCGGACGCGACGACGCCGTGCTGCGCTGGCCGCACGAGGGCGACGCCGGAATCCAGAACGGCCACATCGACCCCGCCGTCCGCCGCATCGCCGGCGACGCCGCCGTGCTCGTCGACACCAACGCGATCGTGCCGTCCACCTGGCATCCGCTCGGCGGCGCCAACATGGGCAGCGTCTGCGACCTCGACGGCCGGGTGCTCGGGCAGCGCGGCCTGTACGTGCTCGACGGGGCGCTGATGCCCGGCAACGCCGCCGCGTGCAACCCGTCGATGACCATCGCCGCCGTCGCCGAGCGGGCCCTCGACAACATCGTCGCCCGCGACGTCGGCACGCTCATCTGAGCCACAGACCCGGGGGATGGGAACGGTGGCGTGGCGTCACAGGCCGTGACGCCACGCCACCACACTGTCGTCCACCCCACCCGACCGGTGCAGGTCCCGGCCGAGCCACCGCACCAGCGCCCCCGGACCGTCCAGGTCGAACCGATACACCCCGTCGCCGGGATCCGCCTCGTGCGGGGGACGCCACCCCAGCGCCAGCACCGAATCCAGCACCCGATGCGACCCGAGAACCCCCGGGAGCGTGCGGATCTCGGGGGACAGGTCCAGATCCTCGACCAGCAGCGGACGCTGCTCGTGTGTCGCGACCGTGTGCGAGCGCACCGCGCCGCCGCGTTCCCCGCTGCGGCCGAGCACCAGCGTCTCCCGCAGCAGCACCCGCGCGTCGCGCTCGAGCCCCAGCTCGGTGCGGCGGGTGACGTCGGCGCCGTC
>NZ_JBMBTE010000238.1:0-3900 GCF_048897285.1 Rhodococcus sp. O3 | reverse complement strand
CCAGGCGACGGGCCAGCGCGACCGCCTCGTCGAGCTCCTCGCGGATGCTGCGATCCGCGTCGCGGGCGGTGTCCAGCGCGACGATCATGCTGTCCCGGGTGTCGACGGCGTCCTCGCGCAGCTTGCGCGCCCACCCGACCGGGTCGGCATCGGCGCCGGCCTCGATCCCGGCTGCTGCGTCGACCTTCGCGCTGAGAACGTCGACCTTCTTCTGCTGTTCGGCAAGCTTCTTCGCACCGGCGGCGGCCCGCTCACGGAACCATTTCTCGACACCGCCGAAGAGCGTCGTGTCGAAGAGCCGCTCGAGCAGCGCGCCGCGTTCCTTGCTGTCGGCCCGGAGGAACTTCGCGAACTCCCCCTGAGGCAGCAGGACGACCTGGAAGAACTGAGCCGCGCTCATGCCGAGCAGCGCCCCGATCACCTCACCGATCTCCTCGTGCCGCGACAGGTTCTGCCCCGACCCGTCCAGCCAGGTCAGCGTCGCCTTCGCCTTCTCCTTGGTCGTGCCGGTGCCGCGCAGTTTCGGGCGTTCGTATTCGGGGCTGCGCACGATCCGCAGGCGACGGCCGGCGATGGTGGCCTCGAGCATCACCTTCGGGACAGCACCGGCGGCAGCATGATCGGACACCAGCCGCCGCCCCTCGGCGCGCGCACCGGGCACCGTCCCGTACAGCGCGAACGCGACCGCGTCGAGGATCGAGGTCTTGCCCGCTCCGGTGCGGCCGTGCAGCAGGAACAGCCCGTCGGCGCCGAGTTCGTCGAAGTCGACCCGGACCGTGTCCGCGAACGGCCCGAACGCGGTGACCTCGAGTGCGTGCAGCCTCACGCCGACACCTCCACGACATCGTCGGCGGCGGTCTTGTCCGCGCCGACGCGGTCGGCCTCGCGCAGCGCCTGTTCGATCCAGCGGGCCTCCCGCTGCGACGGCTCCGACCGCACGTCCGTCAGGAACGCGCACGCCACGTCGAGGTTGCTGCGGCCGTGCACCTTCTCCCGGTAGCTGGTTCCCGACGTCGAATCGGGGCGGTTCCAGACGACGTGCACCGCGTGCGGGAACCGTGTCTGCAGCCGTCGCATCGCATCGAGCGGCCGGACCGCGTCGGTCAGCTCGGCCGCGACGTAGTGGTCCTCCGCGGCGGCGTGTTCGGGATCGGCGAGCAGATCCTCGAGAGTCCCGGACAGCTGGCTCAGGCCCCGCACGACGGGGAGGTCGACCCGTTCGACCGACGTCACACCGGTCGCGTCGAGGTCGACGAGCCACACCGCCTTGCGGTGACTGCGCTCGCCGAAGGAGTACGGCAGCGGCGACCCCGAGTAACGAACGTGCTCGGCGACGGTCTGCGGGGAGTGCAGGTGACCGAGGGCGACGTAGTCCATGCCGTCGAACGCGGACGCGGACACGGTTTCGACACCGCCGACCGAGATGGACCGTTCCGAACCGGTCGCCTCCGCTCCGACGACGAACGCGTGCGCGAGCAGCACCGTCCGGCCGCCGCGGATCGCGGCGTCGGCGCGGACCCGGCCCATCGCGGCGTCGAGGATCTCCTGGTGCGAGCGGGCCTTGGGCACGCCCAGTTCGGCTCGGGTGATCTCCGGCTCGAGATAGGGGATGCCGTAGAACGCGACCGGACCGTGGTCGTCGTCGACGATCACCGGCCGGTCCACCTCGGCGACCTTGGTGATCAGGTGCAGTCCCCCCTTGGCGGCGAACGCGGCGCCGGCACCGAGCCGCACCGGCGAGTCGTGGTTGCCGGAGGTCGCGACGATGATCGCGCCCGCCTCGTGGATCGCCTCGAACCCGGCGTTGCACACCGCTACCGCGTCGGAGCTGGGGATCGACCGGTCGTACACGTCGCCGGGCACGACCACGACGTCGACGTCGCGCTCGGCGACGAGTTCGGCGATCGCCGTCAGTGCGCGCGCCTGGTCTCCCAGCAGGTCCACACCGTGGAAGGTGCGGCCGATGTGCCAGTCGGAGGTGTGCAGGATCCGCATGGCGACGACCGTAGAGGACCGCACCGACACGTCCGGTTCGGGGTGAGTGCCCCGCGCATGTCGGTCCCGTGCGGCATCATCCGCCTCATGACTGCTCTCACGGCACTCGGGCTGATCGTGGCGCTCGTTCTCGGGTTCGGGCTGGGGTGGCTGGCACAGGCGTCGCGGATCGGCGCTCGGGCCGCGCGCGCCGAGGCGCAGCTCGCGGCGCTGCGGGACAACGAGACGCAGTTGCGGCAGTCGCTCGGCGCGGTCAGCGAGGACGCGGCACGCCGGCAGTCCGGCGCGATCGGCGAGCAGGTGTCGCGGCTGGTGGGGCCGCTGCAGGAGGCGGTGGGCGCGCTGGCCCGTCAGGTCGAGCACGTCGAACGCAATCGGGTCCACGCGTATGCCGGCCTGACCGAGCAGGTGGAGGGCATGCACCGGGCGTCGCTGTCGCTGTCGCAGCAGACCCAGCAGCTCGTGACGGCGCTGCGGGCCCCGCAGATCCGCGGCCGGTGGGGTGAGATCCAGCTCGAGCGGGTGGTGGAGCTGGCCGGGATGGTCCGGCACTGCGATTTCGACACGCAGGTCGCCGCCGAGGGGGTGCGACCGGATCTGCTCGTCTACCTGGCGGGCGGCAAGCAGATCGTCGTCGATGCGAAGGTCCCGTTCGCCGCGTATCTGGACGCGGCGCAGGAAGAGGACGTCGCCGAACGCGATCGGCACCTGGCGCGGCATGCTCGGCAGCTGCGCACCCACATCGACCAGTTGTCCGCGAAGGCGTACTGGGAGTCGTTCGACCCGACGCCCGAATTCGTGGTGCTGTTCGTGCCGGGCGATCCGTTCCTGGACGCCGCGCTCACCGCGGACTCGGGTCTGCTGGAGTACGCGTTCGGCCGGAACGTGATCCTCGCGACACCCACGACGCTGGTGGCGTTGCTGCGCACCATCGCGCACACGTGGCGGCAGGAGGCACTGTCGCGCGATGCCGCGCAGATCCACCGGCTCGGCCGCGAGCTGTATCAGCGGCTCGGTACCGTGGGCAGTCACCTCGACCGGCTCGGCGCGCAGCTGGGCAAGGCGGTCGATTCGTTCAATCAGACGGTGTCGTCGATGGAGACACGCGTCGGGGTGACGGCCCGGAAGCTCAGCGAACTGGAGATCTTCGACGGCGACGTGCCCGAGGTGCGTCGGGTCGACGCGTGGCCGCGCCGCGCCACCCTGACCGAAAACCCGGATCCGGCCGGTGCCGTCGACGAAGCAATCTGAGTCGGTGGGTCTACTGTCTATGTGTGTCTGCATCCCAACGTGCTCGCCCGGCGGTGGCGCTCGACATGCGCTCGCTCGCTCCGACCATGCCCGGAGTGCCCTGGTGGGGTGCCGTCGTCATTGCCGCCGGGACGACTCTGCTCGGTGCGGTGATCGACTCGTTCCGCGGTGACGAGCTGACGACGGTCTTCTCCGTCTTCTATGTCCTCGGATGCATCGCCGCGGTCGTCGCGGTGCAGCAGCGCGGTGTGTTCACCGCGATGGCACAGCCTCCGCTGCTGCTGGTTGCGGCGATTCCCCTCGCCCAGGAGTTGCTGTTCGAATCGAGCGGTTCCGGCCTGCGGGATCTCGCGCTGAACGTGGCGTATCCGCTGGTGAACCGGTTCCCCGCGATGTTCGTTGCCACCGCGGCCGTGCTGATCATCGGTGGTGTCCGGATCTACATGGCCCAGCAGGAGACGGCGAATCGTTCCGGCGGGGCGAATAGGTCCCGGCCCGCCGCATTCAAGAGCCCGGCATCCAAGAGCCCTGCCTCGAAGGGCGCGGCTGTGAGGAGCGCTGCGGTCAGGAGCTCGCGCGCTGCCAAGCAGAAGGCATCCGGGAGCGAGACCGCTCCCCGTCGGGAGGTCGTCGACGAACCCGGCCGGCGGCCGC
>NZ_JBMBTE010000237.1:0-3928 GCF_048897285.1 Rhodococcus sp. O3 | reverse complement strand
GCTGCCGCCGAACTCATTGCCGCACAGGACATCTCCTCGGTCGTTCTGGACTCGGAGACAGGCCGGTTCCGGATGGGACTCGCACGACGTCTCGCCGAAAGCCTGGGCGCCGAGTACGTCGCGGTCGGCGACGTGCGGGCCGACGCCATCACCACCGCGGTCCGAGGGAGGGCCGCCTGATGCCGAAGGGCCAACCGATCGCGGTACCCGACGACGGTCTCACCACCCGGCAACGCCGGAACCGGCCGTTGCTCATGGTCAACACCGGTGACGGCAAGGGCAAGTCGACGGCCGCGTTCGGTCTTGCACTGCGCGGCTGGAACCAGGGCTGGTCGGTCGCGGTCTTCCAGTTCGTGAAGTCCGCGAAGTGGCGGCTCGGCGAGCAGACCGCGTTCGAGACGCTCGGGGCGTTGCACGCCGAACGCGGCACCGGCGGGGCCATCGAATGGCACAAGATGGGGTCGGGCTGGTCGTGGTCGCGCAAGGACGGCACCGAGGAGGACCACGCCGCCGACGCCCTCGCCGGATGGCGGGAGATCCGGCGCCGGCTCGAGGCCGAACAGCACGGCCTGTACGTGCTGGACGAGTTCACCTACCCGATCAACTGGGGCTGGGTGGACATCGACGAGGTCGTCGACACCCTCGTCCACCGCACCGGACATCAGCACGTGATGATCACCGGTCGCCGCGCCCACCCCAAGCTCGTCGACGCGGCAGACCTGGTCACCGAGATGACCAAGATCAAGCATCCGATGGATGCCGGACAGAAGGGCCAGAAGGGCATCGAATGGTAGGCGCAGCATGGTAGCCATACCGCGGCTGGTGATCGCCGCTCCCGCATCGGGACACGGAAAGACCACCGTTGCAACAGGTCTCATGGCCGCACTCCGCGCGGCCGGTCACGTCGTGTCCGGGCACAAGATCGGACCCGACTACATCGATCCCGGCTACCATGCCCTCGCCACCGGCCGCCCGGGCCGCAACCTCGACCCGCACCTCGTCGGCACCGACCTGGTCGCGCCGCTGTTCGTGCACGGAGCGGCCGGCGCCGATCTGGCGATCGTCGAAGGCGTCATGGGCCTGTACGACGGGATGCTCGGCACCGACGGGTTCGCCTCGACCGCCCACGTCGCCGAACTCCTGCAGGCGCCCGTGGTGCTCGTCGTCGACATCTCGCACGCGTCGCGGTCGATCGCGGCGGTCGTGCACGGCATGGCGTCCTACGACCGGGGTGTCCGCATCGCCGGAGTGATCCTCAACCAGGCCGGGTCGCAGAGGCATTCCGACGAGGTGACCGCCGCGCTGGAACCGACCGGGATCCCCGTGCTGGGCGTTCTGCACCGAGACGACGGGATCAGCGCCCCGTCCCGGCATCTGGGCCTGGTGCCGGCGCAGGAGCGCGGCGAGGCAGCCGGGCAGCTGGACCGGCTCGCGGACCGGATCGCCGCGCACGTCGATCTCGCCGAGATCGTCCGGATCGCCCGCAGCGCACCGGATCTGAACGCAGACCCATGGTCCCCCGGCGACGGCACGGAGAAGGACGGTCCGGTCGTCGCGATCGCCGGCGGTCGTGCCTTCACGTTCCGCTACACCGAGACCGAGGAGATCCTGCGCGCCGCGGGATGCCGCACCGTCGCGTTCGATCCACTGCGCGACGAACAGCTTCCCGAGGGCACCGCAGGCATCTACCTCGGTGGCGGATTCCCCGAGGTGCACGCCGCGGACCTGTCCGCGAACACCCCTCTGCGCGAACATCTTCGGAGGGCGATCACAGCCGGTGTCCCGACGGTCGCCGAATGCGCGGGATTGCTGTACCTGTGCCGCGACGTCGACGGCGCCGACATGGTCGGGGCGCTCGACGCCTCCGCCCGGATGACGCCGCGCCTGACCCTCGGCTACCGCACGGCGATCGCCCCTGCCGACAGCCTCCTCGCGGTCGCCGGAACGCGGGTGACGGGTCACGAATTCCATCGCACCGCCGTCGAACCCGGAACCGAGCCCGGATGGCTGCTGAACGGACGGCCGGACGGGTTCGCGACCGCGACGCTGCACGCGTCGTACCTGCACACGCACTGGGCCGGGCACCCGTCGATGGCGCAGCGATTCGTCGACGCCGTGCGCGGCGCGACACCCGTCCCCGCACCCCCGCGCCGACCGCGGACGAAGGCCCCCGACCTGCATCACCACGGCGACCGCGAAGCCACACCCGGCCTCGTGGACCTGGCCGTGAACGTGTCGCGGCGACAGCGTCCGGTCTGGCTCGACGACGCACTGCGCGCCTCACTCGACGACCTGAGCCGCTACCCGGACCCGAGTGCGGCCCGCGCGGCCCTGGCCACCCGTCACGGCCGGACCGCCGACGAGGTGCTGCCCACCGCCGGTGGTGCCGAGGCCTTCACCCTGATCGCCCGGGCGCGGCCCTGGCGCAACCCGGTGGTGGTACACCCGCAGTTCACCGAACCCGAGGCCGCCCTGATCGCCGCCGGGCACACCGTGCACCGGGTCCTGCTGCGGCCGGAGGACGGTTTCGTGCTCGACCCGGCCCGCGTGCCCGACGACGCCGATCTGGTGGTGGTCGGCAACCCGACCAATCCCACGTCGGTGCTCCATCCCGCCGGGTCGCTGCGGTCACTGGTGCGGCCCGGGCGCGTGGTCGTCGTCGACGAGGCGTTCATGGACGCGGTACCGGGCGAACCGGAGACACTGGCCGACGCCTTCGTTCCGGGACTGATCGTGGTGCGGTCGCTGACCAAGACGTGGGCGATCCCTGGCGTGCGGGCCGGTTACGTCGTCGGTGACGCCACGGTGATCGCCGATCTCGCCGTGCACCAGCCGCCGTGGTCGGTGTCGACCCCCGCCGCGGCGGCGATGATCGCCTGCGCGTCGGCGCAGGCCACCACCGAATCCGAGGTCATCGCGGCCGAGATCGCTTCGCACCGAGAGTTTCTCGTCGATCAGCTGTGTGCACTCGGTGTTCCCGTTGCGGGCGATCCGGCCGGACCGTTCGTGTTGGCGCGGGTTCCCCAGGACACCCGGGAGAAGCTGCGCGCGAGCGGGTTCGCGGTGCGGCGTGGCGACACCTTCCCGGGGCTCGGCGAGGACTGGATCCGCATCGCGGTGCGCGACCCGCAGACCATCGGGGCGCTCGTCGACGCGTGGCGGTCCATCCGATGAGGGCAGCGGGACTGGCCCTCGGATATGTGGCCGACCAGATCTTCGGCGATCCGCGACGCGGACATCCGGTGAGCGGATTCGGGGCGATAGCCCGCGCCACCGAACGCAGACTGTATGCCGACTCACGCTGTGCCGGAATGTTGTTCACCGCAGTTCTGGTCGGCGGCGCCGCTGCGCTCGGCTACGCCGCCGACCGTGCCACCCGGCAACATGCCCTGGTGAACACGACGGTCACCGCCACCGCGACATGGGCGGTACTCGGCGGACGATCGCTCGGCCGCGAGGCCCGCACCCTCGACGACCAGCTCCGCCGCGGCGACCTCGATGCCGCGCGCATCCAGGTGACCCATCTCGTCGGGCGCGACCCCTCGCAACTCGACGCCGACGGAATCGCCCGGGCCACCATCGAATCCGTCGCCGAGAACACCTCGGACGCGGTCGTCGCGCCGCTGGTGTGGGGAGCGCTGCTCGGCCCGGCCGGACTGCTCGGATACCGGGCGGCGAACACCCTCGACGCCCGCGTCGGTCATCGCACTCCCCGGCTCGAGCGGTTCGGCTGGGCCTCCGCACGTTTCGACGACGCGGTGAATCTCGTACCCGCGCGTCTCACCGCACTGCTGGCGGCGCTGCTCGGCGACGACCCCGGGGCCGCGCTGCGCATCTGGCGGCGCGACGCGCACAAGCACCCGAGTCCCAACGCCGGGCCGGTGGAGTCCGCGTTCGCAGGAGCCCTCGGTGTCACGCTCGGGGGCGT
>NZ_JBMBTE010000236.1:0-3932 GCF_048897285.1 Rhodococcus sp. O3 | reverse complement strand
CGGGCTCGCTGCGTGTGCAGCACCGGCAGGCGTCCCTCGAGGAACTCGGGCAGCTCGCGGATCCGCCGATGACGAAGGACGCCGTGGCCGGCCGCATCCGGCGGCTGCTGTCGATGGCGGACCGCCGCGCCAAGGAACTCGGCATTCCCGACACCGAGTCCGCGGTGACGATGGAGCTGCTCGACGAGGCGTAGTCCGAGGCCCGGCGCGGGGTTCTTTCGACGCCGGTCAAATCCCACCTTCCTCGACTCGGCAGATTAGGGTGAGGGCACAAGCTGCACCACCATCGAGGTAAAGGAGCTTCATCGTGACTGTGCGCGTAGGCGTGAACGGCTTCGGTCGCATCGGGCGGAACCTCTTCCGTGCGGTGGAGGCGCAGAAGGCACTCGGCAACACCGACATCGAGATCGTTGCTGTGAACGACCTCACCGACAACGACACCCTCGCGACGCTCCTGAAGTACGACTCGATCCTGGGGCGTCTCGACAAGGACGTCCGCGCCGAGGGCGACTACATCTACGTGGGCGACCAGAAGATCACCGCCCTCGAGATCAAGGAAGGCCCGGCGGCCCTGCCCTGGGGCGATCTCGGGGTCGACGTCGTCGTCGAGTCCACCGGCATCTTCACCAACGCAGCCAAGGCCAGGGGTCACCTGGACGCCGGCGCCAAGAAGGTCGTCATCTCGGCGCCCGCCACCGACGAGGACATCACCATCGTCATGGGCGTCAACCACGACAAGTACGACGGCACGCAGAACATCATCTCGAACGCCTCGTGCACCACGAACTGCCTCGGCCCCCTCGCCAAGGTGCTGAACGACGAGTTCGGCATCGAGAAGGGCCTGATGACCACCATCCACGCGTACACCCAGGACCAGAACCTGCAGGACGGGCCGCACAGGGACCTGCGTCGCGCCCGCGCCGCCGCCCTGAACATCGTCCCGACCGGCACCGGTGCCGCCAAGGCCATCGGCCTCGTGCTCCCCGAGCTGGCCGGCAAGCTCGACGGCTACGCGCTGCGCGTTCCGGTCCCGACCGGCTCGGTGACCGACCTGACCGCGACGCTGCTCAAGAAGGCCACCGTCGACGAGGTCAACGCCGCGGTCAAGGCCGCCGCGGAGGGCCCGCTCGAGGGCATCATGAAGTACAACACCGACCCCATCGTCTCCTCGGATATCGTCACCGATCCGCACTCGTCGATCTTCGACGCACCACTGACCAAGGTCATCGACGACCAGGTCAAGGTCGTGGCCTGGTACGACAACGAGTGGGGTTACTCCAACCGCCTGGCCGACCTCATCGACCTCGTCGGCAAGTCCCTCTGACAACGGCGGCAAGTCCCTCTGACACCATCGGCAAGTCCCTCTGACAACGATTGAATAGGACACTCGAACAGTGGCAGTTCAGACCCTGAAGGATCTGCTGGACGCGGGGGTCGAAGGGCGCGGTGTGCTGGTGCGCTCGGACCTCAACGTCCCGCTGGACGGCGCGACGATCACCGACCCCGGTCGGATCCTCGCGTCGGCCCCGACGATCAAGGCGCTCGCCGACGCCGGCGCCAAGGTGGTCGTCACCGCGCACCTCGGCCGCCCCAAGGGCGAGGCCGACCCGAAGTTCTCGCTCGCGCCCGTCGCCGCGAAGCTCGGGGAGGTGCTGGGCCGCAACGTCCAGCTCGCCGGTGATGTCGTGGGGCAGGACGCCCTGGCCCGGTCCGAGGGCCTGACCGACGGCGACATCCTCCTGCTGGAGAACATCCGCTTCGATCCGCGCGAGACCAGCAAGGACGACGCGGAACGCCTGGCGCTGGCCCGCGACCTGGTCGAGCTGGTCGGCGACGACGGGGCGTTCGTGTCCGACGGCTTCGGTGTCGTGCACCGCAAGCAGGCGTCGGTGTACGACGTGGCGACGCTGCTGCCGCACTACGCGGGCACGCTCGTCGCGGCCGAGGTCGACGTGCTGGCCCGCCTGACGGCCGATCCGGAACGTCCCTACGCGGTCGTGCTCGGCGGCTCGAAGGTCTCCGACAAACTGGCCGTGATCGAGGCGCTCGCACCGAAGGTCGACACCCTGGTCATCGGTGGCGGCATGTGCTTCACCTTCCTTGCCGCGCAAGGTATCTCGGTGGGCAACTCGCTCCTCGAGGAGTCGATGATCGAGACCTGCAAGGCTCTGCTCGACCGGTTCGGCGACGTCATCCACATCCCGCAGGACGTGGTGATCGCCGACAGCTTCTCCGCCGACGCCGAGGCGAAGACGGTACCCGTCACCGAAATCGAGGACGGGTGGATGGGCCTGGACATCGGCCCCGAGTCGGTGGCCCGGTTCGCGCACCACCTGGCGGGCGCGAAGACCGTGTTCTGGAACGGCCCGATGGGTGTGTTCGAGTTCGCGAAGTTCGCGGACGGCACCAAGGGTGTCGCCGAGGCCATCATCGAGGCCACCGGCAAGGGCGCGTTCAGCGTCGTCGGCGGCGGCGACTCGGCCGCGGCCGTGCGTCTGCTGGGTCTGCCCGAGGACGGCTTCTCGCACATCTCCACGGGCGGCGGTGCCTCCCTCGAATACCTCGAGGGCAAGGAACTTCCCGGCATCGCGGTTCTGGAGGGCTGACCGGATGGCACGCAAGCCGCTCATCGCGGGCAACTGGAAGATGAACCTCAACCACCTCGAGGCCATCGCCCTGGTGCAGAAGATCGCCTTCACACTCCCGGAGAAGTACCTCGACAAGGTCGACGTGGCGGTGCTCCCGCCGTTCACCGACATCCGGTCGGTGCAGACCCTGATCGAGGGCGACAAGATCAAGCTCACCTACGGTGCGCAGGACCTGTCCGTCCACGACTCCGGCGCCTACACCGGGGAGATCTCCGGTGCGATGCTCGCCAAGCTCGGCTGCACGTTCGTCGTCGTCGGGCACTCCGAGCGGCGCACGCTGCACGGTGAGACCGACGAGATCGTGCGGGACAAGGCCAAGGCCGCGCTGCGGCACGGCCTGACGCCGATCGTGTGCATCGGCGAGGGTCTCGACATCCGCGAAGCCGGCAACCACGTCGAGTACAACGTCGAGCAGCTGAAGGGCTCGCTCGCGGGCCTGACCGCCGACGAGATCGCGAAGACCGTGATCGCGTACGAGCCGGTGTGGGCCATCGGCACCGGCAAGGTGGCTTCGGCCGCCGACGCCCAGGAGGTGTGCGCCGCGGTGCGCGCCACGCTCGGCGAGCTGGCCTCGCCGGAGGTGGCCGCGACCGTCCGCGTCCTCTACGGCGGCTCGGTCAACGCCAAGAATGTCGGCGAGCTTATCGCGCAGACCGACGTCGACGGTGGCCTGGTCGGCGGGGCGTCGCTCAAGGCCGACGAGTTCGCGCAGCTCTCGGCGATCGCCGCGGGCGGTCCGCTGCTGTAGCGGACGACTGTTCCCTTCGTGGGGCGCAGGATCGCACCGATCCTGCGCCCCACGGCATTTCATCCGGAAAGTGACTCGACACCGATGACCACCGCAGGTTCCGTCCGACGCGGCCCCACCCGCCGAACCGCACTGTTCGGCCTGCTCGCCGTGCTGATCGTCGCGGCGTGCCTGCGCCCGCCGATCACCGCGGTCGGCCCGCTGCTGGGGTCGATCGGGGCCGACACCGGCCTGGGCAGCACCGGGCTCGGGATCCTCGGAGCGGTCCCGCTGCTGTGCTTCGCGGTGGTGTCCCCGTGGATCCACCGGCCCGCGGCCCGCTTCGGTTCGCAACTGCTGATCCTGTTCGCCATGGGGGTGCTCGCCGCCGGGATCCTCGTGCGGTCGCTGCCGGGTGCGCTCTGGCTGTGGCCGGGCACCGTGGCGATCGGCGCCGGGATCGCGGTCGCGAACGTGCTGCTGCCCGCCGTCGTCAAACGCGATCACGCGGGCCGGCTCGCGACCGTGACCGGTGTGTATTCGTCGGTCACCACCGG
>NZ_JBMBTE010000235.1:0-3977 GCF_048897285.1 Rhodococcus sp. O3 | reverse complement strand
GCCCTGCCCGTCGGCCTGGTCACCTCCGCCCTCGGCGGCCCGTTCCTCCTCTACCTCCTCGTGCGCTCCAACCGGAAGGTATCCGCGTGACCGACATCTCGACGTTCGCCGCCACCGACACCGACGCGGCGGCCACCACCGACGCGCCGCGCCTGGTCGCCGAACACCTGTCCCTCGGCTACGGCGACCGACTCATCGTCGACGATCTCGACCTGATCGTGCCCACCGGCGTCGTCACCACCGTCATCGGACCCAACGGCTGCGGCAAGTCGACGCTGCTGCGGGCGCTGAGCCGGCTGCTGCGGCCCCGCGCCGGCAGCGTGCTGCTCGACGGCCAGGTCATCACCTCGATGCGCACCCGCGAGGTCGCCCGCGTGCTCGGCATGCTGCCGCAGGCCCCCGTCGCCCCCGAGGGACTGACCGTCGCCGACCTCGTCTCCCGCGGCCGGCACCCGCACCAGTCCTGGCTGCGGCAGTGGTCCTCCGACGACGAGCAGGAGGTCGGGGTCGCGCTGGAACAGACCGGCATCGCCGACCTCGCCGACCGGCCCGTCGACGAACTGTCCGGCGGGCAGCGGCAACGCGCCTGGATCTCGATGGCGCTGGCGCAGGGCACCGACATCCTGCTGCTGGACGAACCCACCACCTACCTCGACCTCGCGCACTCGGTGGAGGTGCTCGACCTCGTCGACCGGCTGCACAGCGAACTGGGCCGCACCGTGGTGATGGTGCTGCACGACCTGAACCTCGCGGTGCGCTACAGCGATCACCTCGTCGTGATGAAGGCCGGGCGCATCGTCGCCGCCGGCGCCCCCGCCGAGGTGATCTCCGTCGAGTTGCTGCGCGAGGTGTTCGGCCTCGACGCCGCCGTCATCGACGACCCGGTGTCCGGGCGGCCCCTGATCGTCCCGATCGGCGCGCGGCACGTCTACGACACCGTCGGCGGCGCGGACCGGAAAGAGGGCCGCGACACGCCGGGCGACCAGGACCAAAGACCCTACGACCAGGGGTAGTACGCACAGCGTCGGAGAGAGTCCGTAGAATCGTTGCATGGCAGCACTCGGCGAACTCGAGCGAGCAGTGATGGATCACCTCTGGGCTTCCACCGAACCCCAGACGGTGCGGCAGGTCCACGAGGCCCTGTCCAGTCGGCGGTCCCTGGCGTACACCACGGTCATGACCGTCCTGCAGCGGCTCGCGAAGAAGAATCTCGTCATCCAGCAGCGCGACGACCGTGCCCACCGCTACCTGCCGGTGCACGGCCGGGAAGAACTCGTCGCCGGACTCATGGTCGACGCCCTCGACCAGGCCGACAGCCGCGGCCGCACCGCCGCCCTCGTCCACTTCGTCGGCCGCGTCGGCGCCGACGAAGCCGCAGCTCTGCGCGAAGCACTGGCCGCCCTCGAAGCCAAGGAAGCCGACACGTCCACGACCCCCGAGCGCGACGGCCGCACGAGCTGACACACTGGATGCCATGAACGCGACCACCGCGCTGGTCTTCGGCATCCTCGCGCTGTTCCTCGCCGGCCCCGTCCCGGCGCTGCTGAGCCGAGCGACCTGGCCGTACCGCACGCCCCGCGCCGCCCTGGTGCTGTGGCAGGCGGTCGCGCTCGCCGCGGTCCTGTCCGCGTTCAGCTCCGGCCTCGCCATCGCGGCGCTGCTGCTCGTCCCCGGCGAGGACGGGCGGCCCACCACCGAACCGCTCCGCGAGATCGACGTCCTCGGGCTGCCGCTGTGGCTGACCTACGTGCTCGTGTTCACCGCGACCGTGCTGATCGGCGCCCGGCTGATGTACTCCACGCTGCGGGTGGCGGTGCGCACCCGCCGCCGCCGCTCCCGGCACCGCACCCTCGTCGACCTGCTCGACCGGCGCGAAAGCGGCGCCGCGATCCGCCAGCTCCCGCACGTGCGCATCCTCGACAGCGCCGACCCCATCGCCTACTGCCTGCCCGGGCTGCGGCACCGGGTGGTGCTCAGCGAAGGCACCCTCGATCACCTCGACGACACCGAACTGCGCGCCGTGCTCAGCCACGAGCACTCCCACCTGCGGGCCCGGCACGACCTCGTCCTCGAGGCCTTCACCGCCGTCTACGAGGCGTTCCCCCGCTGGGTGCGTTCCGGCTCGGCGCTCGGCTCGGTGCAGCTGCTCATCGAGATGCTCGCCGACGACTCGGCCGTGCGCGCCACCGGGCCCGTCCCGCTGGCCCGCGCCCTCGTCACCTGCGCCGAATCCCGCACCCCCAACGGCGCGATGGCCGTCGGCGGACCGTCCACGCTGCTGCGCGTGCAGCGGCTCGCCGGACCGGGCGGCGACACCCGCACCGCCGCCGTCGCCTACATCGCCGCCGCCGCGATCCTCGTGGTCCCGACCCTCGCGGTCGCGGTGCCCTGGCTCGTCGAGGTCGAACGCCTGCTGCGTTCCTGGTGACCCCCCACCGAAAGTGACGTAGGTCACATTCGGAAACGTGCGGCCCCGATCTCCACACCGGCAGGTGACAGGGGAAGCTGTATCCATGACCGTCGAAGACTCCGCAACCCCCGCAACGCCCCGCGCCCAGATCGGCGTCACCGGCCTGGCCGTCATGGGATCGAACATCGCCCGCAACTTCGCCCGCAACGGTTACACCGTCGCCCTGCACAACCGCAGCATCGCCAAGACCGACGCGCTGCTCGCCGAGCACGGCGGCGACGGCGACTTCGTGCGCACCGAGACCGTCGAGGAGTTCGTCGCCGCGCTGGAGAAGCCCCGACGCGTCCTGATCATGGTCAAGGCCGGCGACGCCACCGACGCGGTCATCGGCGAGCTCGCGGACGCCATGGAACCCGGCGACATCATCATCGACGGCGGCAACGCCCTCTACACCGACACCATCCGCCGCGAAGCCGCACTGCGCGCCCGCGGCCTGCACTTCGTCGGCGCCGGCATCTCCGGCGGCGAGGAAGGCGCCCTCAACGGCCCGTCCATCATGCCCGGCGGCCCCGCCGAATCCTATGCCGCCGTCGGCCCGATGCTCGAGAAGATCGCCGCCCAGGTCGACGGCACCCCCTGCTGCACCCACATCGGCCCCGACGGCGCCGGTCACTTCGTCAAGATGGTGCACAACGGCATCGAATACGCCGACATGCAGCTCATCGGCGAGGCCTACCATCTGCTGCGCGACGCGCTCGGCTACGACGCCGGACAGATCGCCGACGTCTTCGCCGACTGGAACACCGGCACCCTCGAGTCGTACCTCATCGAGATCACCGCCGACGTGCTCCGCCAGACCGACGCCGCCACCGGCCAACCCCTCGTCGACGTCATCGTCGACGCCGCCGAACAGAAGGGCACCGGACGCTGGACCGTCAAGGCCGCCCTCGACCTCGGGGTCCCGGTCACCGGCATCGCCGAGGCCGTCTTCGCCCGCGCCCTGTCCGGCTCCCGCGACCAACGGGCCGCCGCCCGCGGCCTGGCCTCCGGCACCCTCGGCGCCGCCCCCGCCGACGCCGCCCAGTTCACCGAGGACATCCGCGCCGCCCTGTACGCCTCCAAGATCGTCGCCTACGCCCAGGGCTTCGACCAGATCGCCGCTGGCAGCGCCGAATACGGCTGGAACGTCGACCGCGCGGCGCTGGCCACCATCTGGCGCGGCGGCTGCATCATCCGCGCCCAGTTCCTCAACCGCATCAAGGAGGCCTACGACGCCGACCCGGCCCTGCCCAGCCTGATCCTGGCCCCCTACTTCCGGGAAGCCATCGAAGCGGGCATCGACAGCTGGCGCCGTGTCGTGGTCACCGCCACCCAGCTCGGCATCCCGATCCCGGCGTTCGCCTCCTCCCTGTCCTATTACGACGGGCTGCGCGCCGACCGCCTGCCCGCCGCCCTCACCCAGGGCCAGCGCGACTTCTTCGGCGCCCACACCTACGAGCGCACCGACCGGCCCGGCAAGTTCCACACCCTGTGGAGCGGCGACCGCAGCGAAGTCGACGCCTGACCC
>NZ_JBMBTE010000234.1:0-3983 GCF_048897285.1 Rhodococcus sp. O3 | reverse complement strand
GGACCCGGTCAGGGTGTCGCGGTCGCCGTGCATCCGCAGCCCTGCGTGATCGGTGAGCAGCAGTTCCGCGTCGCCGTGGGCGTGGGCGAGTTCGGCGAGGGCCTGCAGTTGCGCGGCGGTCAGGGCACCGCCCGGCAGGTGCACGTCGACGGCGGATCGGGACTCGGACATGAGGTCCAGGCTAGAACGGCCGCCCGCCGGGCGCCGCGGGGGCCTGCACGTCTGCGTAGGGTGTGGTCATGTCTGATGGGGATCTCACGCGGCCGTCGTTCACCGACCTCGCCGCCGCCAAGTTCGTGCTGCTCAGCACCTTCCGCAAGAACGGCACCGCCGTGCCCACGCCCGTGTGGGCCGCCGCCGACGGGGACCGGTTGCTGGTGTGGACCGAGACCGACTCGTACAAGGTGCGCCGGTTGCGCCGGGACCCGCGCATCACCCTGGCGGTGTGCGACGCGCGGGGCAAGCCGCGCAGCGCCGCGGTCGCGGGCACCGCGGTCGTGCTCGACGACGCCGGCACCGACCGCGCCCGCGCCGCGATCGCCCGCAAGTACGGGATCCTCGGCTGGCTCGGGGTCAAGGCCAGCCTGCTGCGCCGCGGCCGGTCCGGCACGATCGGTCTCGCCTGCAGCGTCGACGAACCGTAATCTCGCCGGAGGCAGGCGATCTCGAGTCGGTCGCCACGCCCGCCCCTGTTCGATCCACCCGACCACGAGGAAACGACTTCATGAGCGTGCACAGCTTCACCGTCGCCACCGCCGACGGCACCACCGAGGACCTGAGCGGCTACGCCGGCAAGTACCTGCTGATCGTCAACGTCGCCAGCAAGTGCGGCCTGACGCCGCAGTACGAGGGACTCGAGGCGCTGCACCGGCAGGCCGGGGACAAGCTGCAGATCATCGGGTTCCCGTGCAACCAGTTCGCCGGTCAGGAACCCGGCACCGACGCCGAGATCCAGGAGTTCTGCCGCCTCACCTACGACGTGACGTTCCCGGTGTACGGGAAGATCGACGTCAACGGCGACGACGCGCATCCGCTGTACCGGCACCTGCGCGCCGAGGCCCCCGGCGACTTCGGGCCGGACCACGGGTTCCTGTACGAGCACGTCAGCAAGACGATGCCGGAGACGATCGGCACCGACGCGGTGAAGTGGAACTTCACCAAGTTCCTCGTGGATCCGGACGGCGCGGTGGTGCGCCGCTTCGAGCCGACGGTCACCCCGGAGGAGATCGGCCGGCAGGTCGCCGACCTGGCCTGAGACCCCGGGCCCGGGAACCGCACGGTTCCCGGGCCCCGCCGGTCAGCGGGCCGCGCTGACCGACGACATGTGGAAGTCGGGGATGCGCATCGGCGGCATCGCGGTGCGGGTGAACCAGTCCTTCCACTCCCGCGGCAGGGTCCGTTCGGTGGCGCCGACCTCGGTGGCGCGCCGCAGCAGGTCCAGCGGGGATTCGTTGAACCGGAAGTTGTTCACCGCCGCGACCACCTCACCGTCCTCCACCAGGTACACCCCGTCGCGGGTCAGGCCGGTCAGCAGCAGCGTCGCCGGATCGACCTCCCGCATGTACCAGAGGGTGGTCAGCAGCAGCCCCCGCTCGGTGCAGGCCACCAGGTCGTCGATGCTCGCCGCCGATCCGCCGGTGAGCAGCAGGTTGTCGCCGGGCGCGGTGACGGTCGCCCCGAACTCGGCGGCCGCGGCCCGCGGATACGTCAGCGCATGCACGGTCCCGTCCCGGATCCAGTCGACCCGTCCGGTGTCGAGTCCGTTGTCGAACACCGACACCGCGTCCGTGGAGGCGGTCGCCGTGACGAACGGCGCGCATGCGAGACCCGGCGCGGCCGGATCCGAATACAACGTCAGCGGCAGCGGGGTCAGGATCTCGCCGATCCGGGTGCCACCCGGCCGGGACAGCGCGGTGTGCCCCTCCTCGGCGCCGCGGCCCTCCATCGACCACATCAGGTAGATCATCAGGTCGGCCACCGCGGACGGCGGCAGCAGCGTCTCGTAGCGTCCCGCCGGCAACTCCACGGACTTGCGCGCCCAGTCCAGGCGCCGGTCCAGCTCCACCAGCAGTGCGGTGGTGTCGACGTCCCGGAAGTCGCGGGTGCCGGCGCCCGCCCAGGCGCCGGGACCGGTCGGCCCGCCCCGCTTGCCGTGCACCTCGATCGAGCCCTCCGGCTGCGTGTACCGGCGTCGCAGCCCGGTGGAGGTGCCGAGCCAGGTGGTGCACACCTGGTGGTGTGCGAACCCGTAGAGCAGGTCGGGGCCGCCGAATCCTTCGGTCAGCGCGTCGATCACCTCGTCGAACACCGCGATGCCGGTGCCGGTGTACGCGTCCCCCCAGTCCGAGGGGCTGCCGGTGCCGTCGAGCAGTGGCATCGCGTCGGTCGCCGGGGCGGCGTCCTCGGCGGCGGCCTGCGCCGCGGCGACCACCGCGGTGACGTCCGCGGGATCGACGCTGCTCGAGGTGACGATCCCGACGCGGGTCACCGGTTCGCGCCGGATCGCCAGCACCGTCCAGGACCGCGACCGCGACACCCCGTTGGTGGTCATCGAGTTGCCGGCCCACCGCAGCGCCGCCTCCGACACCTCGGTCACCAGCACGATCGTCTCGTCGGCCGTGGACGCGCGCAGCGCCCGCTCCACCAGTTCCTGCGGCTCGATCATCGTCCGCCCTCCGTCCGGGTGTTGAGCACGTTGATGCCGCGCAACAGCGCCGACGGGCAGCCGTGGCTCACCGCCGCGACCTGCCCGGGTTGCGCCTTGCCGCAGTTCAGGGCGCCACCGAGCCGCCAGGTGGACGGCCCGCCGACCGCCTCGAGCGCACCCCAGAAGTCGGTGGTGGTGCCCTGGTAGGCGACGTCGCGCACCTGACCGGCCAGTTGCCCGCCGCGGATGCGGTAGAAGCGCTGGCCGGTGAACTGGAAGTTGTAGCGTTGCATGTCGATCGACCAGGACTTGTCGCCGACGATGTACAGGCCGTCCTCGACGCCGGCGATCAGGTCCGCGGTGGACCGATCCACGTGCGGATCCGGTTGCAGCGACACGTTCGGCATCCGCTGGATCGGCACGTGGTGCGCCGAGTCGGCGTAGGCGCAGCCGTTCGAGCGCGGCAACCCGAGCCGCGGCGCGAACGCCCGATCCACCTGGAAGCCGACGAGCACCCCGTCGCGGACCAGGTCCCAGGACTGCGCGGCGACCCCGTCGTCGTCGAAGCCGACGGTCGCGAGGCCGTGCGGGTCGGTGCGGTCCGCGGTCACGTGCATCACGTCGCTGCCGTAGCGCAGCGACCCCAGCAGGTCCGGGGTGGCGAACGACGTGCCCGCGTACGCCGCCTCGTAGCCGACGGCCCGGTCGTATTCGGTGGCGTGCCCGACCGACTCGTGGATGGTCAGCCAGAGGTTGGTCGGATCGATCACCAGATCCGTCGGGCCGGCGACCACCGACGGCGCCGCGGCCTTCTCCGCCAGCCACTGCGGCAGCGCCGCCAGTTCCCCGGTCCAGTCCCAGTGATCGTCGGTCGCGAGGTACTCCCAGCCGCGGCCGGTGGGGGGAGCGAGGGTGCGCATGGTCTCGAACACCCCGGCCGCCTGATCGACGGTGGTCGCCTCGAACTGCGGCTGGATCCGCACTCGCTGCTGGGTGATGGTCGAGCCGGCCAGGTCCGCGTAGAAGGTCTGCTCCTTGACCTGCACACAGTGCGCCGTCACATGGTCGACGCCGTCGGCGGCGAGCAGCCGCTGCGACAGGTCGGTGAGGATCGCGACCTTGTCGACGGTCGGCACCGCGAACGGATCGAGGTCGTACTGCGAGACCCACACCGCGTCCGGGTAGACCGGTTCGTCGGCCCACTGCACCGGATCCCGGTTCAGCGGCCGCAACGCCCGAGCCACCTCGAGCGCCTGCCGGGCCGTCGCCGCGGCCGTGTCCGCCGTCAGCTCGGCGTGCGAGGCGAAGCCCCAGGTGCCGTCGACCAGCACCCGCA
>NZ_JBMBTE010000233.1:0-4069 GCF_048897285.1 Rhodococcus sp. O3 | reverse complement strand
GGCGGGTAGCGAAGTCTGCTGCAGCCCGAGCGGTCCGAACAGGCGATCCTGGAACTGCTGCGCCAGCGGACTCCCACCGGCCGCCTCGGCGACCAGGCCCAGCAGCGCATAGTTCGTGTTGCTGTACTCGTAGTCCGTGCCGGGCGGGAAGTCCGGTGGTTGCGCGAACGCGATGTCCAGGACCTCCTGCGGTGTCCAGGCCTTCGCCGGATCCGCATCCATCGCCGCCGCCAATTCCGTTGAGGCCGTGTAGTTGTAGAGACCGCTGCGCATCGTCAACAGCTGGGCGACGGTGATGTTCTCGCCATTGGGCGTTTCCGGGACGTACTCGGAGATCGGGTCGTCGAACGAAAGCTTCCCCTCCTGCGCGAGCAGCACGATCAACGCCGCGGTCAATGTCTTTGTATTCGAAGCGATCCGGAAATGCGTACCCGTATCCGGCGGCGTCGATGCACCCAGTTCGGTGGTACCGACGACGGCCTCGAACCGTCCCTGCGGGGTGCGCAGCAGAACGACCGCCCCCGGGACGAGCATTTCCTTCGCAGCAGCGTCGACGACGCTCTGGAATCCGGCGGGATCGATGCTGTTCAAAGCCGATCCCGTCGACGCCTCCCCGCTCGTGGTCGCAGCGGCCGGCGAGCCGTTCGACGTTTCCGAATCGGTGGCAGGCTCGGAATCGGTTGAGCAACCGGCGACCACGAGCGCTGCGCACGTCGCCACCACGGCAGCACGTGGAGCGAACACGCTGCGGATGCGCTGTCCGGCTTTCCGATTCGGCCTGCTCTGCGAACAGGATTCACTCATGTCGGCATCACCGCCTGGGCATCGGAGTTCGCGTACCGCAGAGCCGGGCGGTACCACCGGGACGGATTCGCCCCTCAGCCTAGCGGTGGTCCGGCTCTGCCGGGGCCGGTCGGGGCGAACCGGCCGGAACTGCCGGGTCGTGATTGCATGGAGCAAACGCACGAGGAGTTGCCGATGAGCTATTTCGAACGAACCGGACCGACCACCTTCCGGGCCACGCATCACGTCGGCGGCGCGTGGGAAACGAACGAGCAGCACATCGCGCCGGCCCTCGGGCTGATGGCGCACGCCGTCGAACTCGACCGCGACGCCCGTCGCGACGACGGGCTTGCGATCGGCCGGCTCTCCTACGACATCCTGGGCACGCTCCCCATCGACGAGGTCGAGGTGCAGGTCGCCGTCCTGCGTCCCGGGCGCACCATCGAACTCGTCGAGGCAGTCCTCGCGCACGGAGGCCGCGCCGCCGTGCGTCTGCGCGCCTGGCTGATGCAGACCCGCCCGACCGCAGAACTCGAAGGAACCTCGCTCGCGCGGATCGCCCCGCCCGAGGAGATGGAGCAGTGGGATCCGACGTCGTTGTGGCCCGGCGGATTCATCGAGTCCGCGCAGGTGCGCCGCCGGCAGGTCGAGCCGGGCCGGGCGTCGTACTGGGTACGCACCCCGCTCCCCCTGGTCGCCGGTGAGGACATCAGCGCGGTTGCCGGGGCTGCGGGTCTTCTCGACATCGCCAACGGCATGACCGTGCGCGCCCATCCGAAGGACATCGCGTTCCCCAATATCGACCTGACCGCGCACTTCTTCGCCGAGCCGCGCGGCGAGTGGCTCGGGTTCGACACCACCGTCTCGTTCGGGCCGACCGGTCTCGGGCTGACGAGCAGCGTCATCCACGACGTCCACGGGCCGATCGGCACCGCCTCGCAGGTGCTCACCGTGCGCCCGTCCTGACCTGCCCGGGCCGCGCTCCACGACGCTCGGTAGTGTCCGTGAACATGGCTCGCGTCACCGTCACCTTGCAGAACCACGCGCCCGCGGACGCGCCCGAGCATATCCGCCGGCACGTGCCGCACTACTGCGCGCTGAGAGCAGCGACGGGAGCGTGGAACCGTGTGCTGGCCGACACGCTCGACGGCTTCGATCCGGTCACGGACATCGTCGTCGTCAACGTGAACAGCAACTTCTCGCGCGAACTGTTCACCGAGGAAGCGCAGTTGGACATCGAAGTGACGCGGATCGGCACCACCTCGGTGACGCTGCGGGCAGGAATCGAGCAGGGCGGGTCACTCGCGGCAGATATGTCGGTGACGCTCGTGCAGGTCGGGGACGGCCGCTCCGCGGCGCAGCCGTGGTCGCCCGAGCAGATCGCGTCGCTGGAGGCGCTGCGCAGTCCCCTCCCGATCGCCGACTAGCCAGGCGGGTCCGACGAATACCCCGACCGGGCGATGACGTCGTTCAGCGTCACCGGTGCCGGGTCGGTCGGTGTCGCGACGGTCTCGTTCGTGCCGCGATCGTCGTCGAGCTACGGGAGGTCGAGGTGCTGGATGACTCCCATGTCGGTCCAGCAGTACTCACCGTCGTATTCGCCGGTGCACCCCCCGTAGTGCCCTTCGAACGGATCGCCCGCAGCCGCAAGCGGCGCTGCGGCAACCATCGCGGCAGTGGCACCCGCCGCCACAATTACCGATGCAAGGAACTTCCTCATGTTCGCTTTCTCCTCCGAATCGCTCGATGCGAGTTCGCCTTTGCGCACTCATCGATAGGAGTGAGCTGAGGTCGGTTATGTTCCCGACAGCCCTCCCCACCGGGCTCGGCGGGTGCGGTCCGGCGAAACCGGGATCGATCGAATACGAAGTGCGCGAACAGAAGTGAACACCTTCAGAACAGACCGTCCCGGAAACCCTGGCGCCACGACGGATAACGCAACTCCCAGCCGAGCTCCCGCTTGGCCTTGGCGTTCGAGAACCCGCGCCCCTCGGTCATCATCGTCACGGCCACGTCACCCGCCAGCAACCGGGCGAGCCATCGCGGTACCCGCATCGGGGGTTTCGCGCCCGCGCATGCGGCCAGGTACGGCAGCCACTCCCCCGCCGGAGCGGGTTCGTCGTCGACGATGTTGTACACACCCTTCGCGTGCTGTTCGACCGCCAGCACGGTCGCGCTCGCCGCGTCGTCGAGGTGCACCCACGAGCTGTATCCGGTGCCGCCGCCGACGAGCGGGAACTGCCGTTTGCGGACGAGTTCGACCTGGTCGTCGCTGGCGCCGGGACCGTAGAGCCCGCCGTACCGCAGTGCCGCCCCGCCCGCCTCGAGGACCCGGTCCTCGACGTAGCGGATCGCGTCGGCTCCCGGGCGCGCCTTCGTCCCCTCCTCCGGATCCAGCGGATCCTCTTCCGTCTTCACCCATCCGCCCGTGCGGATGCCGTTCCAGCTGGCATAGCTCTGTGCGACGACGTGCGGCATGCCGTTCGCCTCGGCCGCGGCCAGCAGGTGATCGGTGCCTTCGGTGCGCAGCCGGATGATCGTCGCGAACCACCGGTCGAAGTGCTTCATGTCGGGTTTACCCGAGTGCGCCGCGGAGATCGCGGTCATCTGGTGGACGATGGCGTCGGGCCGGGCGGAGGCCACCGCCGCCGCCACCGAGTCCGCGTCCAGTCCGTCCATCACGACCGCATCGGCACCGAGCTGCCGGAGCAGATCCAATTTGCCGGGGCCGGTCGCCGTCGCCGTCACATGGTGCCCTCGCGCCACGAGCTGCGGCACCAGCCGCCGGCCGAGCACCCCGGATCCGCCTGCCACGAAGACTCGCATGACAATCACCTTCTCGAATCGGATTCGTCCTCGTGGAGGTGTGACGTTTCGACCCGGTGTTGTGTGACACGAGGTTGTGGGACATGAGCGCAACACCGACCGCCTCGCGCCGTTGCGGCCACAATGGTGCTGGACGCGGAGGTTTGCCATGACCGACAGCACGCACGAGCCCCGAATCCACAGCGGTTCGCTCGCCGACGAGACCGTCGCCCTGGTGCGACGGTGGATCGCCGAGGCCGCGACGGTCCCGCCGGACCGCGGCGCCGAGCAGCTCGCCGCGGTCCTGAAGGACCCGCACGGCCTCGAGTTCACGGTCGCGTTCATCGACGGGGTGATCCGGCCCGAGGATCCGCGGGTCGCCGCGCGCAATCTCGCGCACCTGTCCCGGGACCTTCCGGCTTTCCTGCCCGCGCACCTACGTGCCGCGATCCGGGCCGGCGGGGCGATCGGTCCCGCCCTG
>NZ_JBMBTE010000232.1:0-4078 GCF_048897285.1 Rhodococcus sp. O3 | reverse complement strand
CTCGACGAGCGGTGCACCCGAGAGCGCTTCCTCCGGGGTGAGGCCCGGCACCACGACGTCGGGTCGGGTCACGTTGGTCACCGCGTTCGGGTTGGCCATCGGCGCCACGTCGTCCGCGGCCACTTCCGACACCGCCTTGACATGGCTGAGGATCGAATCCAGCTGGCCGGCGAACTCGTCGAGTTCGGCGTCGGACAGCGCGAGCCGGGACAACCGGGCGAGGTGTGCGACCTCGTCACGGGAGATGGCAGGCACCTTCGGTGACCCCTTTCATGGGAGAACGAACGTCGCATCCAGCGTAGTGCGTGCCCGGTTCGGCCTCCTGTGCGGCCCCGGGAGGCGACCGAATCGTTTCGGGGACGCGAAACGCGCGTATCAATCGTGTTTCACGCCCACCCGCGACCGGCGGATTTGCAGCGATGCGGTCCGTTTCGTCCGGAATTTGTGCACCCAACAGGCCTCGAAGGTGACAGGATGGTCGCAGTCGGGGGTCGCCTGTGCGGCCTCAACATGCAGCGCGCCGGCCATCGGCGTGCACTCGAATCGGCCCATAGGTGAAAGGACGCACGTGTCGTACCTGCTGCGTGTCCAGCTACCCGATCGACCTGGTAGCCTCGGCGCGCTCGCCGTAGCGCTCGGATCGGTCGGCGCGGACATCCTGTCGCTCGATGTCGTCGAACGCGGCGCCGACTTCGCCATCGACGATCTCGTCGTCGACGTCGAACCCGGCAAACTCCCCGACACGCTGATCACCGCCGCCGAGGCGCTCGACGGCGTCACCGTCGACTCCATCCGGCCGTACGCGGGCATGCTCGACACCCACCGCGAACTCGAGCTGATCGACCAGGTGGCCACCGCGCGCGACGGCCGGCTCCAGATCCTCGCCGACGGTGCGCCGCGCGTGCTGCGCGTCGGCTGGGCAACGGTCATCGCCGTCGGCCCGAACGGCCCCTACCGGGTCGCGGGGAGTCCCGGCGCCCCGGAAACCCACGCACTGAACCTGCCCTGGATGCCGCTCGAGAAGCCGCAGCTGCTCGACCACGAGGCCGGGTGGGTTCCCGCGGTGTGGCGGCAGATGGACACGACACTCGCCGCCGCACCGCTCGGATCCCCCACCCGGGTGCTCATGCTCGGACGGCCGGGTGGACCGGAGTTCCGGCCGTCCGAGGTGGCCCGGCTCGGCTACCTCGCCGGCATCATCGGCACCGTTCTGGGGTGACGCTGCGCCGGGGGTGATGCCGGGCGTACCGGGTCAGACCAGTTCGCGCACCATCGCGGTCAGCTCGACACCGGGCACCGGCACCCAGTTGCGTTCGGCGACCGGGACGAATCCGTTGCGGTCGTAGATGCGACGGGCGTCGACCATGGCCGGTTCGGTCGAGATCACCACGGCGCGGTCCCCGCGCTCGTACGCGGTGTCGAGGGCGTGCCGGACGAGGGCCGATCCGACTCCGCGGCGTCGGGCGGCCGGTGCGACCGCGAGCATCCGCAGTTCGAGTTCGTCCTCTTCCGCGATGTCCGCGAGACGCGACTTCGGTTCGGCCAGGGTCAGCGATCCGACGATCTCGCCGTCCGCGACCGCGACGACGACCTCGCCCTGAGCGTCGCGGGTGGCCGTGTCGCGCAGCCGCGCCACGTAAGGGTCGTCGGGTTCGACGAAGCCGCCGCCGACGTACACGTCGACGGTGAGGTCGCCGACGGTCTCGTACTCGTCCGGGCTCACACGCCTGATTTCGATCATTTGTGCACTATGACAGCCGATCCCGCGGCCACCCAAAACACCGGAACGCGATCCTCACCACACTCAGTCGTCGTCGTTGCCCTCGCCCGTGCCCGTCACCGCGTCCGGACCGAACTCGAGCAGCTTCCGGAATCCGGCCTCGTCGAGGATCGGAACGCCCAGCTCGGCAGCCTTGTCGGCCTTCGATCCGGGGGCGTCGCCGATCACCACGAAGGCGGTCTTCTTCGACACCGAGCCGGCGGCCTTCCCGCCCCGCAGCAGGATGGCCTCCTTCGCCTGATCACGGGAGAACCCTTCGAGGCTGCCGGTGACGACGATCGACAGTCCCTCGAGAGTCCGCTCGATCGAGTGGTCGCGTTCGTCCTCCATGCGGACACCGGCGGCCGCCCACTTGTCGACGATCTCACGGTGCCAGTCCACCTTGAACCACTCGTCGACCGACGCGGCGATGGTCGGCCCGACCCCCTCGACGGCAGCCAGTTCTTCCACCGACGCGTTCCGGATCCGTTCGAGACTGCCGAATTCGGTGGCGAGCGCCCGCGCCGCGGTGGGTCCGACGTGCCGGATGGACAGTGCGACGAGCACGCGCCACAGCGGCTTGTCCTTCGCGCGTTCGAGATTCTCGAGTAACCGTTCGCCGTTCTTCGACAGTGCGCCCTTGGTGGTACGGAAGATCGACGTGGTCATCAAGTCCTCGGCGGTGAGCGCGAACAGATCGCCCTCGTTACCGATCGCACCGGAGTTGATCAGAGCCGTCGACGCTTCGTAGCCGAGCGCCTCGATGTCGAACGCGCCGCGCCCGGCCACGTGGAAGACGCGTTCGCGCAACTGCGCCGGACAGAACTGCTGATTCGGGCACCGCAGATCGACGTCGGATTCCTTCGCCGGCGCGAGAGGCGTTCCGCACTCGGGACATTCGGTGGGCATCACGAATTCGCACTCGGTGCCGTCGCGCAGGTCGACGACCGGACCGAGCACCTCCGGAATCACGTCACCCGCCTTGCGCAGCACCACGGTGTCGCCGATGAGCACACCCTTGCGTGCCACCTCGGACGCGTTGTGCAGCGTCGCCAGCGACACCGTCGATCCCGCGACCGTCACCGGTTCCATGTACGCGAACGGAGTGACGCGGCCGGTACGGCCGACGCTCACACGGATGTCGAGGAGTTTGGTGGTGACCTCTTCGGGCGGGTACTTGTAGGCGATAGCCCAGCGGGGCGCGCGGGAGGTCGCGCCGAGGCGCCGTTGCAGCGACATCTCGTCGACCTTGACGACGAGACCGTCGATCTCGTGCTCGACGTCGTGTCGGTGCTCACCCCAGTACTTCATCCGCTCGACGACCGCGTCGGCGCCCTGCACGCGGACGGTGTGTGGGGAGACCGGCAGACCCCACGCCGCGAGCGCGGTGTACGCCTCGGACTGGGTGGCCGGTTCGAAGCCTTCGAGGCGCCCGAACCCGTGGCAGATCATCCCGAGCCGCCGCTTGGCGGTGACCGCGGGGTTCTTCTGCCGCAGCGAGCCCGCGGCGGAGTTGCGCGGATTCGCGAACGGCGCCTTGCCTTCCGCGACGAGGCTCGCGTTGAGCGCCTGGAAGTCCTCGAGACGGAAGAACACCTCGCCGCGCACCTCGAGCACGCTCGGGGCCGGGAAATCGTCGGTGCCCGTGATCCGTTCCGGGATGTCGTCGATGGTCAGTGCGTTGAGCGTGACCTCTTCCCCGGTGCGGCCGTCGCCGCGGGTCGCCGCGCGCACGAGCTTGCCGTTCTCGTACACGAGGTTCAGAGCGACACCGTCGATCTTGACCTCGCAGAGGTAGTGCAGGTTGCTGCCGGCCTCGGACTCGACGCGGGCGAGCCAGCCGCGCAGTTCGTCCTCGGTGAAGACGTTGTCGAGGCTGAGCATCCGTTCGAGATGGTCGACCGCGGTGAAGTCGGTCGCGAAGCCGCCGCCGACGAGCTGCGTCGGTGAATCCGGCGTGCGCAGCTCCGAGTACTGCTCCTCGAGCGCGTTCAGTTCGCCGAGCAGCTGGTCGAACGCGCCGTCGGAGATGATCGGGGCGTCGCGCACGTAGTAGCGGAACTGATGCTCGCGCACTTCCTCGGCGAGCTGTTGCCAGCGCTCGCGGGCCTCGGGAGGTGCGGTGACGGCTGCGCTCGTCGATTCACCCTCTGCGCTCGTCGCTTCACCCACAGCGTCCGTCGATTCACTCACAGCCCGCAAGCCTAGTCGAGGCCGCCGACAGTTCCCGGCCGCTCGGCCCGGGTGATCAGAGGGATTCCGGGTCCTCGGCGAACGCCGCGGCCACGTCGCGGGTCAGGCGCAGCGCGGTGCGCGCCC
>NZ_JBMBTE010000231.1:0-4152 GCF_048897285.1 Rhodococcus sp. O3 | reverse complement strand
GCGGCGCTCGTCCGGATCGGTCACGCCTCCGATTCTTCCCCACCGCCCTCCGGAGGCGCAGACAGGTCCCGACGTGAGATGTGACCCATGGTGCTCACGGTACGAAACGCACCTCGAACATGGTGGGCCAGTACTTGCCGGTGACGAGGAACCGATCGGTGCCCGGCACCTGCGCGATCCCGTTGAGGACGTCGATCTCCGCGCGTTGCTCGTCGGTGAGCGCGTCGCGCAGGGCACCGGCGTCGATGGTCGCGGTCACCCGCCCGGAGCCCGGGTCGATGCGCACGATCCGGTCGGTCTGCCACACGTTCGCGTAGACGGACCCGTCCACGGCGCACTCGAGCTCGTTGAGGTTGTCGATCTCGCGGCCGTCGACGCGCACGGTCGTGCTGCCGAGCACGTCGAAGGTCACCGGATCCCGGAACGTCAGTGTCGACGAACCGTCGCTCATCACCAGACGGTCCCCGGCCGCGCACACGCCCCAGCCCTGGCCGTCGTACTCGACGTGGTCGCGGGCTGCCAGCGTGTCGCGGTCGCGGGCGATGGCCACCCCGTCCTTCCAGGTCAGCTGCCACACCGTGTCCCCGGCCACGGTGATGCCCTCACCGAACATGTCGTCGGGAACCGGCACCCGCGTGCGTTCGACGCCTGTGTCGAGGGCCCGCGCCGACAGGTACGACCGGCCGCTCCGGCCCGTGCCCTCGAGCAGTTCGCCGTCGGAGATCTCGAGGCCCTGGGTGAACGCTTCGGGATCGTGCGGCCGGGTCGCGACGATCTCGACGCGCAGCCGGTCGGCGGGCGGACCGGGGTCGGGAACGGGTTCGTCACCGCACCCGGCGAGGATTCCGGCGGCGAGCAGTGCGGTGGCCGGGGCGAGGACACCGGCGGTTCGGATCGGCCCGGGGAGTTTGCTGCCCTGTCGCGGTCGCACCCAGCCATCATCGCAGTCGTCGGCCGCCGTCCCGGCGGCCAAGGGGCGCGCTCCCGTTCGGGTGCGGCAGAATGGGTGCCGTGAGTGCTGTGTCTTCTGCTGATGCCCCCAGCGCGGAAAGCTCCGCCGAGGCTGTGCGACCTGTCCTCGCCGATGCGGTCGACATCGCCCGCGCGGCTCTCGACGAGCTCGGCGAAGGCGGGATCGGCCCGCATCTGGGTGTGACCGCGGAGAACGACTGCGCGGCCACCCACCGTTTCGTCGCCCACCTGCCCGGTTATCGCGGTTGGCAGTGGGCGGTCGTCGTGGCTGCCGCTCCGGAGTCCGATCACGTCACGGTCAGCGAACTGGCGTTGCTGCCCGGTCCCGACGCGCTGATCGCACCCGAATGGCTTCCGTGGAGCGAGCGGATCCGCCCCGGCGACCTCGGTCCCGGCGACCTGCTGGCCCCCGCCCCCGGCGATCCCCGTCTGGTGCCGGGATACGTCGAGTCCGGCGACCCCGAGGTCGACGAAACCGCACTCGAGATCGGCCTCGGCCGCCGCCAGGTGATGAGCCTGGAAGGTCGCCTCGACGCGGCCCAGCGCTGGTTCGAGGCATACGGGCCGGACACCGAGATGGCGAAGGCCGCGCCGTCGACCTGCATGCTGTGCGGGTTCTACCTGCCGCTCGCCGGGTCGCTGCACGCGGCGTTCGGGGTCTGCGGAAACGAGTTCGCCGCGGACGGGCACGTCGTGCACGCGCAGTACGGCTGCGGTGCACATTCGGACACCACCCTTCCGACCGGTGCGGGTTCGCCCCGCTTCGACGCGTTCGACGACGCGGCGGTGGAGATCATCGCGATCGCCGCTCCGGCAGAGTCGGACACCGCCGCTCCGGCAGGGTCGGACACCGTCGAGGCCGAAGTGCCCGAGCAGCCCGCCGAGCCGACTGTCACCGAGGAGTCGCCCGTCGAGGAGCCGACGGTCACCGACGAGGCACCCGTCGAGGAGCCGACGGTCACCGACGAGGCGACGACCAGCGACGACACCGGCCGGCCGGAACAGACCGACTGACGTGACCCAGGCCGACCCCGCGGACCCGTTCGGTACCGCGGCGCTGCGGGACGGCACGCTGCTCGCGTGGCGGTCGTCGCCCACCCGCCTGCGGGAGGACACCGCCACCGAATCGGACCTCGTCCGGGCCGGCTACCGCGACCGGGTACTCACCGAACTCGCCCAGAACGCCGCCGACGCCGCGACCCGCGCGGCCATCACCGGCGCGATGCGGGTGTGGATCGGCGACGACGGTCTGCACGTCGCGAACACCGGTTCCCCGCTGGACGGCCCCGGCGTGCAGGCGCTGACAGCACTGCGGGCGTCCGCGAAAACCGGGGGAGTCGGACGCTTCGGTGTCGGCTTCACCGCCGTCCTCGCGGTCTCCGACGACATCGAGATCCGGTCCCGGACCGGATCGCTCCGCTTCTCCGCGGAGCGCACCCGCACGGTGTTGCGCGAGCACGACCTGACGCCACCGCGGTCCGGGGTGCCGGTCCTGCGCCTGGCGTGGCCCATCGCCAAACCTCCCGTGTCCGGCTTCGACACCGAGATCGTGCTGCGGTTGCGCCCGGATGTCGACGCGCGGGCCCTGCTCGACGGATTCCGCGCCGAGGCCGCGGAACTGCTGCTGGAACTGCCTGCCCTCGGCTCGATCACGATCGGCGACGACGAACTGACCCGCACCCGCACGGACCTCGGCGGCGGCGTCCACGAGATCGTCGTCGGCGAGCGCCGTTGGTGGGAGGGCGCGGGACCGCACGCGCGCTGGCTGGTTCCCGTCACCGCCGCCGGGGAGATCACGCCCCTCGGCGACGACGTGCTCCGCGCCCCCACCCGGTCCGACGAGGAGCTGTCGCTGCCCGTCCTCGTCGTCGCCGACGTGCCGATGCAGCCGGACCGGCGGAGGCTGCTGCCCGGCGCCCCGCTCGACCGGATCGCCGAGGGCTACGCGCGGTTCGCCGCGGCGCTACCCGCGGATCAGCGGATCGCGCTGGTGCCGGTGCCCGGGTTCGCGCGCAGCGAGGCCGACGGACTGCTCCGGGAGGCCGTGCTCGCGGAACTGCGCACCCACCCGTGGCTTCCCGCCGCGGACGATGGCGACGACCTGGTTCCCGAGCGCGCGACGGCGCTGGACGGACTCACCGACGAACTGGCCGAGGCACTCGCCGACGTCGTGCCCGGTCTCGTGACGCCCGCGCTGTGCGGGCCGCGGTACGCGTCGCTGCTCGCCGCGGTGGACGTGCACCGGATCGGCCCGGCCCGGGTCGCCGAACTGCTCGCCGGACTCGACCGCGACCCGAAGTGGTGGCGCCGGTTGTACGACGCGCTCGAACCGCTCGTCGTGGACGCGGTGGTCGCGGAGGAACTCGCGTCGATTCCGGTGCCGCTGTCGGACGGGCGTCTCGTCACCGGTCCACGCACCACCGTGCTCGGAGCCGATCTGGGGGTGGACGGCCCGCTCGTGCTGCCGTGGGTGCGGCTGGTGCACCCGGACGCCGCTCACCCGTTGCTCGCGCGGCTCGGAGCCGGCACCGTCACCGCCGTCGATCTGCTGTCGGATCCCGCGCTGTTCGCCGCCGTCGAGGACGTCGACCCCGACGACCACGAAGCCGCCGCGGAGCTCGCCGACACGGTGCTGCGGCTCGCCGGGCAGGTTCCCGGCGGCACCCTGCCCCGCGATCTCGGGGCGCTGCTGCTGCCCGACGTCGACGGCGAGCTGGTTCCCGCCGACGAGCTGCTCCTGCCCGGTGCGCCCCTCGCCGAGGTTCTCGTCGACGAATCACCTTTCGGGACAGTCGATTACAAGGTAGTCGACCGGTACGGCGCGGACGCGTTGCGGGCCGTCGGGGTCGGCTGGGGTTTCACCGTGCTGCGCGCGGAGCTGCCCACCGGTCCGGACCACGACCTGCCCGACGAGGAGCAGTGGTGGGACACGGTCGACACCGACCCGGACACCCTCGTCGCGGTCCGCGACCTCGACCTCGTCGACGAAACCCGGTGGGCAAAAGCCCTGTCGCTGCTCGCCGCGGATCCCGACACCGCCGACGCGCTGGCCGACCGTGATGGGTACACCGCGTGGTGGCTGCGTACCTACGCGGTTCTCGGCGGACAGCCGCTGGGACGACTGCGCGCCCCCGACGACGCGACCTTCGAGGGCCTGCTCGATCCCTGCCCGCACCCCGA
>NZ_JBMBTE010000230.1:0-4191 GCF_048897285.1 Rhodococcus sp. O3 | reverse complement strand
CCGCCTCCACGAGCGTCACCGTCCGCAACCGGGCCGCGATGTATCCCGGCACGTCCGCCGGCGGCAACCCGGCCCGCAACGCCGGTTCCAGGCCCGCGGACTGGGTGTGCGCACCGGTCGGCAACCGCGCATCGGCGAGCAACGCCAACAACAACGACTGCGACGGCACCGTCGACTCCCGGCCCACGTCAGAACAGCGAATACAACTGGGCGAGCGGCAGCCGCTCGGCCGGCGCGGGCACGATCCGTTCCCCGTCGATGTCGATCTCGAACGTCTCCGGGTCGATGTCGATGCGCGGCAACACGTCGTTGTTGCGCATCTGCGCCTTCCCGACCCCCCGCGTGTCGGCCACCGCCACCAGCGGCCGGCGCATCCCGAGCCGATCCGCCAGACCGTCCTCGATCGCCGCGGGCGACACGAACGTCACCGACAGGTCCGCCCCGATCGCATCGGTCAGCGCCGGGCGCTGCAGCACCGGCTGCGGCGTCGGGATCGAGGCGTTCGGGTCACCGAGCGCACCCCACACCAGACCGCCGCCCTTGAGCACGGCACTGGGCCGCACCCCGAACAGCTTCGGCTCCCACAACACCAGATCCGCGATCTTCCCGACCTCCACCGAACCGATGTGCGCATCCACACCGTGCGCGATCGCCGGATTGATCGTGTACTTCGCGACATACCGGCGGGCCCGCTCGTTGTCCGCCGGCAACGCCGACCCCAACGACCCGCGCCGCGCCTTCATCACGTGCGCCACCTGCCAGGTCCGGGTGATCACCTCGCCGATCCGGCCCATCGCCTGCGCATCCGACGACGTGATCGACATCGCCCCCATGTCGTGCAGCACATCCTCCGCGGCGATCGTCGTCGCCCGGATCCGCGACTCGGCGAACGCCAGATCCTCCGGCACCTGCGGATTGAGGTGATGACACACCATCAGCATGTCCAGATGCTCGGCGACGGTGTTCACCGTGTGCGGCAACGTCGGATTCGTCGATCCCGGCAGCACATAGGGCTCACCCGCCAGACGCATGATGTCCGGGGCGTGCCCACCGCCGGCGCCCTCGGTGTGGAACGCGTGGATCGACCGGCCGCCGATCGCCTCGATCGTCGACTCCAGGAACCCCGCCTCGTTCAGCGAGTCCGAATGCAACGCGACCTGCAGCCCCCACTCGTCGGCCGCCCGCAACGCCGCATCCAGCGCCGCCGGCGTCGACCCCCAGTCCTCGTGCACCTTGAAGCCCGCGGCCCCGGCCAGCGCCTGCTCCGCCAACCCCTCCATGCTCACCGTGTTGCCCTTACCGAACAGCAACACGTTGACCGGCAACGCCTCCAGACTCCGATGGATCGTGCCCAGATGCCACTCGCCCGGCGTCACCGTCGTCGCCTTCGTGCCCTCCGACGGGCCCGTCCCGCCCCCCGCGATCGAGGTGATCCCGGTCGCGAGCGCCTCGTGGATCTGCGACGGGGAGATCAGATGCACGTGCGTGTCGAAGCCGCCGGCGGTGAGGATGCGGCCCTCACCGCTGATGATGTCCGTGGACGGCCCGATCTGCAGATCCGGATGCACCCCGTCCGCGATGTCCGGGTTCCCGGCCCGGCCCAGCGCAGTGATCCGCCCGTCCCGGATGCCCACGTCCGCGCGGACGACACCCCACCAGTCCAGCACGATCGCGTTCGTGATCACCGTGTCCGGTGCGCCCTGCGCGCGGGTCGTCGACCCCTGCGCCATGGATTCGCGGATGGACTTGCCGCCGCCGAACACCGCTTCCTCGCCGCCGACGGTGCGGTCCTCCTCGATCTCGATCCACAGATCGGTATCGCCGAGACGGACCTGGTCGCCGACGGTGGGACCGTAGAGCGCGGCGTAGCGCTCCCGTGAGATGCGAACCATCGGTTCAGTCTCCGTTCTGCTCGGAAAGGGGGCCGTCGAGCGCGCCGTCGTCGGGGACGCCGATCACGATGCCCGGTACCCGCCGCGCGCCGCGCAACGCGACCGCCTGCACGGTGCGGGACGCGCCCGGCTCGAAACGGTGGGAGGTGCCCGACGGAATGTCGAGGCGGAATCCGTGCGCGGCGTCCCGGTCGAACTCGAGCGCCGGGTTCGCATAGGGCAGATGCAGGTGCGAGCCGATCTGCACGGGACGGTCGCCGGTGTTCACGATGACCAGTTCCAGGCGCTCGTCCGGTTCCCGGTCGGCGTTGAGTTCGATGTCGCCGTCGCGGACGCGGATCGCTCCGGGGCCGGTGGTGTTCAGGCCTGCCATGGCGTGCTCCTCAGGCGATCGGCTGGTGGATGGTGACGAGTTTGCGGCCGTCCGGGAAGGTCGCTTCCACCTGGACGTCGGGGAGCATCTCCGCGACCCCGTCCATCACGTCGTCGCGGGTCAGGACCTCACGGCCCGCGACCATCAGTTCGGCGACCGACAGGCCGTCGCGGGCGCGTTCGATCACCCAGTTGGTGAGCAGTGCCGTGGTTTCCGGATAGTTGAGCTTCACGCCGCGTGCGTGCCGGTCCCGGGCGACCATCCCGGCGACGGCGAGCAGCAACTTCTCCTGTTCGGAGGGCGTCAGATGCATGGGGCCTCCTCGGTGCGATCGCAGCGTGTCCGGTACGCCCGGATACTGCGCGCCAGCATATGCCCACTCATGTTTCACCCGCGTTTCCACGGTGCGGCTCCGCCGCCGGTGTGGCGTTGTGGCGGTCCCAGGCGCCACAACGAGACACCGGGGGATCAGCGGTCGTGCAGGTGCAGGCGGCGCGGACCCGGACCCTGCTGGGCGAGCACATCACCCGGGTTCGCCAGCGGGCAGCTGCTCAGGCTCAGGCAGCCGCAGCCGATGCAGCCGGAAAAGCTGTCGCGCAGCTCGGTCAGTTCCTCGATGCGTTCGGTGAGCCGGTCGTGCCAGCGCTGCGACAACCGCGCCCAGTCCGCGGCGGTGGGCACCCGGCTGTCGGGCAGCGAGTCCAGCGCGTCACGGATCTCGTCGAGCGACACCCCGACGCCCTGCGCGACGCGGATGAACGCCACCCGGCGCAGGGTGTCGCGCCGGTACCGCCGCTGATTGCCGGACGTGCGGCGGCTGGTGATCAGGCCGCGTGACTCGTAGTAGTGCAACGCCGAGACGGACACGCCGGAACGCTCGGACAACTGCCCGGGTGTGAGCCACACGGACGCGGTCATCGGCACCGTCCTCGGATTCGGGGGAAGCACGTCGAGCATCTGCGGTGCACAGTACCGACTTGTCGGAGATTCTGGACCACGGCAGAACATCCGTAGCCCGGGAGGTCCCGTGAACGCCGACATCCCACCCGAGCGACCCGTTCGCCGCTACCGGCGGGGTCGTGCGCACCGCCTCGAGAACATCGTCATGAGTGCACTCGTCCGTCTGGGCCTGATCCCACACTCGTACCTGCTCACGACCCGCGGCAGGCGCACCGGCCGGCCGCGATCGAACCCGGTCACCGTCGTCGAACACGACGGGCACCGGTGGCTCGTCGCCCCGTACGGCGCCGTGCCCTGGGTGCACAATGCGCGCGCGGCCGGGGTGGTGAGACTGACCCGCCGGTGCACCACCCGCAGCTACACGGTCGAGGAAGTGTCCGCGCGCGAGGCGGGACCGGTCCTCGCGCGGTACGTGGCCGTCGCGTCCGCCGCGCGCGGCTACTTCCGGGCGGATCCGGGCGCGCCTGCCGCGGAGTTCGAGAAGGAAGCCGGGCTGCATCCGGTGTTCCGGCTGACCGAGGTGCCGGAACGCGGAGGGGAGTGACACCCCGGTTGTGTCACTGTGACGGATTGGTGGAGGAGCGGGCGCAGTCGGGGAGAGGTGGGGCCGCACCGAGGCGCCTGGTGGGGTGGGTGCCCGTACCGGAAGGTACGTGATGCATCAGGGCTGGGTCGCCCGGCCGGATCCCGGAGGGAGTGTGTGGCGCGGCGGAGGGCGGTCTGTTCCGGTTTGCAAACGATCCGCGCGAAAGTCTACGAACGAAAAGGGAAGTGCGACAATATGTTTGATGGATAACGGTGATTATCCATCATTGAGATTCATTCATCATGGAGGTGGATACGGTCGGCGACCCGGGTGGGGGCGGGCGATTGCGGAGTGCGTCTGTCGGCCGCAGTCCTGCGTCTACGACGACCGCGAACCCTGCATGCGCCATTGTTCGAACGGCGCCGAATGCGCGCCGGTTG
>NZ_JBMBTE010000229.1:0-4218 GCF_048897285.1 Rhodococcus sp. O3 | reverse complement strand
CGCGGCCGCGTCGTTGCGGGCGGCGACGATGTTGCCCCAGGGCGTGCCGACGAGGGCGTCGAGTTCGGCGAGGACCTGCCGGACGTGGTCGGTCGCGGTCAGGTCGCGCTTGGCCAGGGCCGACGCGGTGTCGCGCAGGTTCATGACGTCCACACCCCGCCGCGACGCCCGGCGTCGCGCAGCTGCTCGATCCAGTTGTCGTCGCCGGGGACGATCCCGGTGATGGGCTTGCGTTCGCGCTGCTCGTAGCGCTGCCGGGCCGCGTGGCCCGCGGACGTGAGGTCGCCGGTGCGGCCGTCGGCGAGCTGTTCGCGGGCGGTGCGCAGCACCTCGAGGGTTTCGTCGAGCGCCGCGAGCAGGGCGGTCGCATTGCCCTCACACATCGCATCGACGAGCGCGGGCGCGGTCCCGGCGATGCGGGTGCCGTCGCGGAAGGAACCGGCGGCCAGCGCCAGCGCGAGGTCGCCGCCACCGGCCCCGGCGAGGGCGAGGGCTTCAGCGAGGATGTGTGGCAGATGCGAGATCCGCGCGACCGCGGCGTCGTGTTCCCCGGATTCGGCAGGCACGACCACCGAACCGCAGTCGAGGGCGAGCCCGGCGACCTGCTGCCACACGTCGGGGTCGGCACCGTCGTCGACGGTCACCACCCACACGGCGTCGCGGAAGAGATCGGCGGTGCCTGCCTCCCATCCGGATTCGGCGGTCCCGGCCATGGGATGCCCGCCGACGAACCGCGCGGACAGTCCCCGTGCCGCGACCGCCGCGGCGACCGCGGACTTCACGCTCACCACGTCGGTCAGGGCGACGGTCGGGGCGTGCTCGGCGACCGCGGCGAGGACCGAGTCGACCGCTGGCATCGGCACCGCGACGACGACCAGCGCGTCGGAAGCGGCGGCGCGGCGCAGCACCGCGTGCAGGTCGGTGGACGCGTCGAAGCCGTCGGCGATCGCGGCGTCGACGGCACCGGACGAACGGTTGTATCCCCAGGCTTCGCGGCCCGCGGCGACGGCGGCACGCAGCAGCGAACCGCCGATCAGGCCGAGGCCGAGCACGCAGACGGGCGGGGCGGAAACTGCACTGGACACCGCATCAGGTTGGCACATTCGCCATCGGACTTCATTCACGGGACCGGGCAGACTACCGTTGCGCGCATGGCTGCACAGCGTGTAGGGGACAAGAGCCCTTCGGTGACAACATCCGGGGCATCCGGTGGTTCGTCGGAGGACCTGGACGGCTTCGCCGTCGCTGTCACGCGGGAGGAGGGCCGGTGGAAGTGCCGGGCCCTGACTTCTGCTGCGTTGACGAGTTTGGCGACGGCGGAGACGGAGCTGCGTGAGCTGCGGAGCTCCGGCGCGGTCTTCGGTCTGCTCAATGTGGACGACGAGTTCTTCGTGATTGTGCGTCCGGCTCCGGCGGGGACGCAGTTGCTGTTGTCCGACGCGACGATGGCGGTGGACTACGACATCGCCGCCGACGTGCTCGAGACACTCAACATCGAGATTCCCGACATCGACCCGGACGAGCTGGACGAGGTCGAGCCGTGGGAGGAAGGCGATCTGGCGATCCTCGCCGACATGGGTCTGCCCGAGCCGGTCCTGGCGGTGATCCTGTCGGAGACGGAGCTGTATCCGGACGAGCAGATCGAGGAGATCGCGCAGCGCTGCGGGTTCGACGACGTTTTGTCCTCGACGTTGGACAAGCTGCAGAAGTAGATGGGTCTGCGGGACGACGAGGATCTGATCCGGGTCGCGCTCGAGGCGGCGAAAACGGCACCCGCCGGGGATGTCCCGGTGGGTGCGGTGGTCTTCGCGGCCGACGGCACCGAGCTGGCCCGGGCGGCGAACTCGCGGGAAGCGACCGGTGACCCGACCGCACACGCCGAGATCCTCGCGTTGCGGGAAGCTGCGCGGGTGTACGGCGACGGGTGGCGGCTCGAGGGCGCGACCCTGGCCGTGACGCTCGAGCCGTGCACGATGTGCGCGGGCGCGATCGTGCTCGCCCGGGTCGGCCGGGTCGTGTTCGGCGCGTGGGAACCGAAGACCGGCGCGGTCGGGTCGCTGTGGGACGTGGTGCGCGACCGTCGTCTCACCCACCGGCCCGCGGTGCGCGGTGGTGTTCTCGAGGCCGAATGCGCAGGGGTTCTCGAGGACTTCTTCCGCACCCACCGCGACCTTGCCTAGGGCTCTGACCAGCCGATTTCAACTCCGCGACGCGATCCGGTAAAGTCTTTTAGCGGTGGCGTGTCCGAGCGGCCTAAGGAGCACGCCTCGAAAGCGTGTGACGGGTAACCCCCGTCCGAGGGTTCAAATCCCTCCGCCACCGCCAAGAGTCCCCCACCTGTTCACGCAGGTGGGGGACTTTTTTGTGTCGTCAGTTTCGGATCGAGAGTCGGCTTCCGGGCACAGATCGGGCACTGCCTCGCGCACGCGGGCGTGGCAGGAGCCAGGGACGGCACACGAGTACGAGCACTGCGATCTCCACCGGTGCCCCGGCGTAGTACATCAGTTCGGCCCCGGCGCGAGCCCGTTCGACGGGCACACCGTCGGGTGGATCGGCGTAGATGACCTTCGCGAGAATGTTGTGCGCTGCGATCGCCAGCACGAGAGCCCCTGCGCGCCACGGTGGTGAGGCGCGGTGCCGGGCGGGGTCGGGTCCACCCAGCACGGCGAAGGTGAAGAGATAACCGGCGGCCAGGACGTGCGCGTGCACCAGGACATGGAGTGCCGGTTCGGTGTGCGTCGCTGCGTACAGGCCAGTGCGGTAGAGCACCCACAGCCCGCCGATGTCGAGTACGCCGGCGACGAACGGGTTGGTCAGCACTGCGAGCGGTGGCGATGCCATTGTCCGTGCCAGGCGTCGGGCCGCGGGAACGGGGAGCATCCGCAGAGCGAGGGTGACCGGTGCCGCCAGCACGAGAAGCAGCGGACCGAGCATGCCCAGCAGGACGTGCGCGGCCATGTGGGCGACGAAGTCGTCGTGAGCGCTATCGGCGACGGGACCGACGAGTGCCACGCCCACCGATGCCCATCCGACCACCCAGGCCGCCGTCCGTCTCGCCGGCCATGAGATCTCGCGGCACCGCAGCCGAAGGACGACGAGCAGATAGGCGGCGACCGCGCCCGCGATCAGCAGGACGGTCACCCACTCGCCCGGACCGAGGAGGGTGCCGCCCGCATAGTGCTGGTGCTGGTTCATTCGTCAGAAGGAGACGTCGGCGCGGCGTACACGTCGTGCGGTCACGACCCACAACGCGAGGCCGGCGGCCAGCAGAAGGGCGGCGACGATGTTCCACACGAGGTCGTAGGGCGTGAGGTTCACGTCGTAGCGGATCTGGTGGAGACCCAGCACCTTGTGCTGGAACAGACCGTCGTAGAGCTGGAAGAACCCGGCTCCGGTCAGCCAGCCGGCGGCGAAGGCCGAAGCCCGGAAGGTACCGTCGCGCGCCAGCCCGAAGACCAGCATCAGGGCTGCGACGGTCGCGAACCAGCTGAACGCGTGGAAGAGTCCGTCCGAGACGAGTCCCGCATCGGAGGTGGACTTGTCGTAGAAGTGGTGCCAGTGCAGCAGCTGGTGGAAGACCGCCTCGTCGAGGAACGCCACGGTACCGAGTCCGAGCAGGATCCCGGCGACGATGTTGCGGCCGTGCTGTGTGGGGCGTCGGCCCTGGGGGTCCATGCGGATTCACTCGCCTTCCGTTCATGCCGTAGGAGAGTCGGTACCCACACGGGTCGTTCCGAAACGAATCGGAATTGTCCGTACGGGTTGATTCGTCGAACGACGATTCGCTACGGAACCTCGCCGCCACCGGTATCCGCGACCGGTTCCCGCATCCACCGCTGTCGGTGTTCGCGCAGTTCGGTTTCGCGGCGGGCGCGGTAGTGCGCCAACGCCGCCGACAGCAGATCGCCGAGATGGTGGCGGTGGTTGACCCGCGGTCTCTGCTCGGGGTCGATGTGCGGCGGTGGAATCCATTCGGTGCGTCCCGGATGCTCCGAATCTGCCGGTGCGACGCGGGTTTCCCAGCCGCCGGGTCCGTCGTGCACCAGGGCGTGGCAGGCGTCGCAGGCGAGGTCCTCGTTGCCGATGTCGGTGGGTCCGCTGTCTCGCCATTCGGTGATGTGGTGAACCGCGGTGAGAGTGGCCGGCGCATCGCAGCCCGGGCGGGTACAACCACCCGAGGCTGCGATCAACGCCAGCCGCTGATCGGCCGACGCCAAA
>NZ_JBMBTE010000228.1:0-4223 GCF_048897285.1 Rhodococcus sp. O3 | reverse complement strand
GCTCGGTCCCACACCTCGCTACGACGAGGTGCCGCGGTGGGGGCTGCGCGACCGCCGCGCGGTCACCGCCGTCGACGAACCGACCCGCGCCGAGAAGCTCGCCGAGATCGCACCGACGCTCCTCGTCGCGACCGCGGTGCTGTTCGCGTTCGCGGCCCTCGCCGAAGCCGTCCGCTACGGGCTGCTGCTGTTCAACCGCACCCGCCTGGTCGATCCCGTCGCGCTGGCGCTGTCCGACGCCGCCGTCGGCTCCACCCAGGTGATCGCACCGCTGGTCGCGCTCGCGGCCGTCGTCGCAGCTGCGCTGCGGCTGGTCCAGGTGCGCGAGCGCGTGTACGCGGCGCGCGGGACGTCGGATCCGCGTCCGCCCGCGCTGATCGTGCTGGGCTGCGTGATCCCGCTGGTCAACCTCGCACTGCCGGGCGTGTACCTCACCGAGATCGCCGACGACGCCGGCCCGCGGCTGCGTCGCGCCGTCCGCACCTGGTGGATCCTGTGGGTCCTCGGCGGTGTCCTCGTCGTCGTGACCCTGCTGTGGCGGCAGCGCGATGCCCTGCAGGCCCGCGCCGACGGGGTGGTCCTGTCCGCGGTGACGGCCGCGGTCGCCGCACTCGTCGCGGTCGCGGCACTGCACGTGCTGCGACTGTTCGACGGCACCGACCTGCGCGGACGGCCGCTGCAGTACCGGCAGCTCACGGTCGCGACCGGTCCGGCGCACTCGCCGATCGCCCCGATCGAACCGGCCGCACGGCAGTCCGATCCCGAGGAACCGGTTCCCGACGAACCGGTCGAGGCCCCCGAGACCACCGAAACCCCGGAGACCACCGAGTCTGCCGAGCAGCCGGAACACGCGAAGGTGGTGACGTCGTGAGCGAGAGCGAACGGCCCCGCGTCGTCGCGCACCGGGGCGCGTCCGCGGCCAGGCCCGAACACACCCTCGCCGCCTACGAGCTGGCGTTGCAGGAGGGCGCCGACGGACTCGAGTGCGACGTGCGGCTCACCCGCGACGGACACCTGGTGTGCATCCACGACCGCACCATCGACCGCACGTCGTCGGGCACCGGCGTGGTCAGCGAGATGACGCTCGCCGAGTTGTCGGCCTTCGACTACGGCAAGCCCGGCGAACCGGCGTCGCTGCTGACCCTGCGGCAACTCCTCGAACTCGTCCTGGACTGGACGAGCGTGCCGGTCAAGCTCTTCGTCGAGACGAAACACCCCGTGCGCTACGGCGGACTCGTCGAAGCGAAGCTGCTGGCCGAGCTCGCGCGGTTCGGGCTCGCCACCCCGGCGTCCGCGGATTTCTCGCGGGTGGTGGTGATGTCGTTCGCGGCGAGCGCGGTGTGGCGGATCCGCAGGTCCGCGCCGCTGCTACCCACCGTGCTGCTCGGCGACACGTCGCACTACCTGGGCGGCGGCGCCGCGACCACGGTCGGGGCGACCGCGATCGGACCGTCGATCGCGACGCTGCGCGAGCACCGTGACCTCGTGGACCGGGCCGCGGCGGCAGGTCGCGCGACCTACTGCTGGACGGTCGACGATCCGGCGGACGTGGAACTGTGCCGCGCGCTCGGCGTCGGCTGGGTCGCCACCAACCATCCGGGGCGCACCAAGCAGCTACTGGCGGTGCAGGACGGCGTGTAGGTTGGCGCGGTGGCCAAGAAGAGCAAGAGAAACAGTGGACCCAAGCCCGGCAGCAACCGCGCCGCCAAGCTCGAGCAGCGTCGCCTCGAGCGGGAGGCGGCGTCGTCCTCGGTGACCCGCCCCTTCGAGGGGCTGGCCGCCGAATGCGACCTCGTCGCGCTGCGCGAGTTCGTGCCGTCGGCGCTCGTCGAACTGCCGCTGGCAACGCCCCTCGAGGGCCGCAGCCTCACCCTCGCGACGGTGCTGCCCGGCGCGGTCGCCGCGCTGGTGCGCAACGAGGGCGACGACGTCGCCGCCTACGTTGGCCTGCAGCTGGCCGCACCCGGATCGGACCCGGCCGCCGACCTCGGTGCCGCGATCGAGTGGGCACGCACCGCCGAGCCCGGCACCTCGCTGCAGTCCGCCGGTGCCGACGCCGACACCCCGCGCCTGCAGGATCTCGTCGTCGCCGACGCGGCTCCGACGATCACCGTCCACCAGGACTTCAACTGGTGGATTCCGGAGGGCGTCGAGGTCGCGGCGGACGTCGCGCACACCGTCTCGCATGCCAACGACGCAATCATGCCGTCGGCGCGGCTGTCCGGTGACGGACTCGTCGCCGCCTGGTGGGTCGATGCGGGCGAGAAAGCGCACCTGCGGTGGGTGCGGCCCGAGGACGAGGATGCGCTGATGGCGGCACTGTCGCGGGTGCACGCCGCGGGTGGCCTGAACCTGGGCGAGGGGTCGCGGTTCGCGGGATCGTTCCGCACGCACGGCCTGCTGGTTCCGGTGTTCGACCTGGACCCGGAGAAGCACCCCGACGAGTGGGTCGCGGCGACCGTCGAGTTCGGTGCCCGCCTCGACGAGGCGCTGGCCGTCGACGCACCGCTCACCGCAGCGGAGCGTCGTTCGCGTGACGGCCTGCGCAGCCGCCAGGTCACCCTGCGCTGATACTGCAGTCGCGCTGATACTGCTCTGAACCCGGCGAACTCAGAGGTTGCCGCCGGCCGCAGCCGGAGCGTTCACCGCCGGTGCCGCGACCTTGCTGTTGATCTCGCGGGCCACGAACTCCTCGATGTGGAACAGGTTGTCCCCGGCGCGGTCGGCGACGGTGAGCAGCGTGTTCATGGTCGCGACCTCCTCGACCTGCTCCTTGAGGAACCACTGCATGAACTGCTCGCCGAGGTAGTCGCCGTCGTCGCGCGCGGCGCGGGCGAGTTCGACGATCTGCTCGGTGACCTTCTGTTCCTGTGCCAGCGCGAGGTCGATGGCCTCGCGGGCGCTGTCGAACATCGACTGCACGGCGTCGACACCGGTCAGGTCGACCGCCATGTCCCGGTCCAGGAAGTACTGGACGATCATCATCGCGTGATTGCGCTCTTCGACGGACTGGGCGTAGAAGAGCTTGGCCAGCTGCGGCAGATCGGCGTTGTCGAAGAAGACCGCGATCGCGATGTACTGATGCGATGCGGTGAATTCGTTGCGGATCTGATCGTGGAGCAGCGAATGGAACTTGCTCTTGTTCATCGCACCCATGGTCGTCATGGCAACGACGTTAGTGCAGGTCAGAGGCTTGCGCATCCAATGGGAGCCTACGCTTATCAAGATCAGTATTGCCTTGGCTGGGTAATAAGAGGCAAGCCTGAGTTGATTCGGAACCCGGTTGTCAAGGGGTCGGCGAAAGCAATTCTGGGGGTATCGGCCGGTCTTCCGTAAGGGATTCGAAGAACGGAATTGCCCGCTCACGGTCCCACAACAGGACGTTGCCGGAACCGTCGACATCCTCGAAACCGCCGACCGGCACCGTCGCGGTCACCGTCTCCCCGCGCATCGCCCACGCCAGGCGCGCCAGGTCCCACAGATGCGTGCCGTCGTCGACCTCGAGGGTCGCGGTCGCCCCCGAGGCGAGCGACCACAACCGGAACGGATTGAGCATCGTGCCGAGCCCGGTCGCCTTGCTCAGCAGGGCCGACATGAACAGGCGCTGATTGTTCATGCGATCCAGGTCGGCGAGGGGAGTCGCGCGGGTGCGGACGAACCCGAGCGCCTCGGGCCCGGAAAGTTCCTGGCAGCCGGGTTGCAGGTTGATCCCGGCCAGCGGGTCGTCGATCGGGTACGGCACGCAGATGTCGACGCCGCCGAGCGCGTCGACGATCGAGGCGAACCCACCGAACCCGATCTCGACGTAGTGGTCGATGTGCACGCCGGTCGCACCCTCGACGGTCTGCGTCAGCAGCGTCGGGCCGCCGACCGCGAACGACGCATTCAGCTTGTCCTGTCCGTATCCGGGGATCGACACGTACGAGTCGCGGGGCAGGCTCACCATCGTGGTGGCGCCCCCGCCCTCCGGCACGTGCATGAGGATGATCGTGTCGGTGCGCTCGGGCCCGACGTCACCACCGGTGGCCAGTTCCTGTTCCTGCTCGGCGGTCAGCCCGGTCCGGCTGTCCGATCCGACGAGCAGCCAGTTCGTGCCGGGCGTGTCCGCGACCCGGTCCGGGTAGGCCGCGAGCGCGTCGATGCGGGTGAGCTTGCCGTCGAGGTAGACCACCCCGGCGATGGTCAGGACGAGCAGCGCGACCAGTGCGAGGGCCGCGCGTCGC
>NZ_JBMBTE010000227.1:0-4291 GCF_048897285.1 Rhodococcus sp. O3 | reverse complement strand
AGCCTGCCCGACGACGCCGAGCCGCGACCCGAAGGCGTGATAGATCGCGCCGTTCGACATACCGGTGGCGTCGGTCAGGGCCCTGAGTGTGACGGCTGCGGCGCCGGATTCGGCCGCGATCCGCTCGGCGGCGTCGAGCAGGCCGTCGAGGTCGTAGGTGCGGGTGCGGGCCATGCGCACACCATAACAGAGCATGTGCTCTGTTATCGGTACGGTGTCGTCCACCGGGTCGGAACAGTTCGTGTGGGTATCCTCGCCGGATGGGGCGGACCGTGGCGAACGCGAAGAATCTGACCGGGATCATGATCGTCGCCACGGCGCTGGTGGCCGGTGCGTGCTCGAGCACATCCGCGCCGCCCGCGCCGCCGCTGGACGCACCGGCACTCGCCGAAGCGGTGCAGCTCGACGCGGTCCTCGGGCACCTGCAGGAACTCGAACGCATCGCCACCGAGAACGACGGCAACCGGGCCCTGGGAACCCCCGGCTACGACGCCAGCGTCGACTACGTGGCCGGAAAGCTCCGCGACGCCGGGTTCGACGTGCAGACACCGGAATTCGACGTCACCTCGTTCGACGTCGAGAACGCGTCGCTGACCGTGGACGGTGCCCCCGTCGAACTGCGGGTCCTCGCGATGTCGCCGTCCACCGGTCCGGACGGGATCACCGCCCGCCTCGTGCGGGTTCCCGCCGACGAGACCCCGGGCTGTGAGGCCACCGACTACGACAACCTCGACGTCGCCGGGGCGATCGCGGTCGTCGACCGGGGTGTGTGCCCGTTCTCGGACAAGCAGAAGGTCGCCGCCGAGCGCGGCGCCGCGGCGCTCCTCGTCGTCAACAACGAACCCGGACCGCTCTCCGGCGGCACCCTCGGGGAGAACGGCGACCAGTTCATACCCGCGGCCGGTGTCAGCGGCGAGGACGGTGCGGCGCTCACCGCGGCCGGAAGCGCGACGCTGATCGTCGACACCGTCGTCGAGGACATCCGCTCGCGGAACGTGATCGCGCAGACCGCAACCGGCGACACCGACAACGTGGTCGTCGTCGGAGCGCACCTCGACAGCGTCCCGGAAGGACCCGGGATCAACGACAACGGCAGCGGTGTCGCCGCGGTCCTGGAGACCGCGCTGCAACTCGGCCCCGACCCGAACATCGCCAACGCGGTGCGGTTCGCGTTCTGGGGCGCCGAGGAAATCGGCCTCGTGGGCTCGACACGGTACGTCGAATCCCTGTCCGACGACGAGCGCAACGCGATCGCGCTGTATCTCAACTTCGACATGCTGGGCTCCCCGAATCCCGGATATCTCGTCTACGACGGCGACGACTCGGATTCCGTGGGGGCGGGCCCGGGCCCGGAGGGCTCGGCCGGCATCGAGCAGACCTTCCGGTCGTTCTTCGAATCCCGCGGCGTCGCCGCCGACGGCACCGACTTCGACGGGCGGTCGGACTACGGCCCGTTCGTCGAAGCCGGGATCCCGGCCGGCGGTGTGTTCAGCGGCGCCGACGAACGCAAGTCGCCGGACCAGGCGGGCAAGTGGGGCGGTGAGGCCGACACGCCGTTCGACCCGAACTACCACTCGCCGGAGGACACCGTCGCCAACATCGACCGCGACGCGTACGCGGTCACGGCGGCGTCGGTAGGCTACGGCGTCGGTGTCTACGCGCAGTCGCTCGACGGCGTGCCGACCGGCGACGCGCGGGACCAGGAGCGATCCGGCAACTGACCGATCAGGCCTGCGGCCGCCCGATCAGACCTGCAGTCGCCACAGCGGATTGACCGGTCCGTGCCCGCCGCCGAGGTCGTACGACCACTCGAGGCACTTGGTCACCCATTCCTTCGCGAACGCGACCGCATCCGGCACCGACCAGCCGTGTGCGAGTGCCGACGCGATCGCCGCGGCGAGGGTGTCGCCGCCGCCGTGATCGTTGCCCGTGTCGATGCGCGGGCTGGTGAACTCGAGGAAGCGGTCGCCGTCGAACAGTAGATCGGTGCTGTCCGGCGAGGTCCGCAGGTGCCCGCCCTTCACGATGGCCCACTGGGCGCCGAGCGCGTGCAGGGCTTCGGCGGCACGTCGGGCGGTGGGGTCGTCGACGACCTCGATGCCCGTGATGAGCCGGATCTCGTCCAGATTCGGTGTCACGACGGTGGCCTGGGGGACGAGCACGGTGCGCACCGCGTCGAGGGCCTCGGCGTGCAACAGCGGGTCGCCGTGCATCGACGCGCACACCGGATCCACCACGAGCGGAATCTGCCGTCCGTGCCCGATGCCGACCTCGGTGCACACCTGCGCGACCGCCTCGATGATCGAGGTCGACGCCAGCATCCCGGTCTTCGCAGCCGTCACACCGATGTCGTCGACGACGCAGCGCACCTGCGCGGCGACGGTCTCGGGGGGAATTTCGTGGAAGCCGCTGACGCCCAGCGAGTTCTGGACCGTCACCGCCGCCACCGCGACGCAGGCGTGGACGCCGCACATCGCCATGGTCCGGGAGTCGGCCTGGATCCCTGCGCCTCCGCCGGAGTCGGTGCCGGCGATGGTGAGGGCCCGGATCGGGGTCTGGCCGCGCGGGGCCAACGGCAGCAGTTTCACGCGCGTGAGCCTACCGGGGTCCCTCGAGCGCTACCGGACTGCGACGGTGCGGACCGGCGAGGGTGGCCGGATTTCGGCGAATGTCCTGGTTGCGAGGGTCGTTCGGCCTATCCCGGCGGCCGCTCGATGTGGAGCATCATGTAACCGGACCTTCCGGATCGAGGTGGGTGAGAAATACCGGGAGGGGTTACCTACAGACGGCATGTCGTGCTCTATAGTGGCGTGCGTCACATTTGTTCCAGGTACGACGGAGGGTTCATGGTCACCAACTTGCCGCATGCCGAGGTGTCCGACAATGCGGATCAGAACCGCTTCGAACTCCGGCTCAACGGCGATCTCGTGGGCATCCTCGGCTACTTCGACGCCGACCGCCCGTCGGGTGTTCCGGGGCAGAACCATCCTGTCGTCGACTTCCTGCACACCGTGATCGTCGAGGACTTCGGACATCAGGGACTCGCAGGCATCCTCGTCGGACGGTCGCTGGACATCGCCCGCCGTCGCGGCTGGAAGGTCCGCCCGGTCTGCACGTACGTGCAGCGATTCCTCGGAAACAACCCCGAATACCGCGACGTGATCGTGCCGCTCGAACCGGCGCGGCGTCGTGCGTGACCGGTAGGGCTGCGTGACCCGGTAGGGAACAGATCAGTCCGTCAGATCCACCACGACGGGGGCGTGATCGCTGGCGCCCTTGCCCTTGCGTTCGTTCCGGTCGATCTCCGCACCGCTGACGCGCGCGGCGAGCGCCGGCGAACCGAGGACGAAGTCGATCCGCATGCCCTGCTTCTTGGGGAAACGCAGCTGCGTGTAGTCCCAGTACGTGTAGACGCCCGGGCCGGGCGCGTGCGGGCGCACCACGTCGGTGAAGCCGCTCTCGAGGAACGCGGCGAACGCGTCGCGCTCCGGCTGGGAGGTGTGGGTCTTGCCTTCGAAGAAGGCCGGATCCCACACGTCCTCGTCGGTCGGCGCGATGTTCCAGTCGCCGACGAGCGCGATCGGAGTGTGCGGGTCCGCGGCGAGCCAGCCCTGGGCGTCGGCGCGCAGCTTCGCGAGCCAGTCCAGCTTGTAGGTGTAGTGCGGATCGGTCAGTTCGCGACCGTTCGGGACGTACAGGCTCCACACCCGCACACCGCCGCAGGTCGCGCCGATCGCGCGTGCCTCCTGCGCGGGCGCGGCCTCGGGGTCCTTCGTGAAGCCGGGCTGGTCCTCGAAGCCGATCTGCACGTCGTCGAGTCCGACGCGGGAGACGATCGCGACGCCGTTCCACTGACTCAGCCCGACGTGCGCGACCTGGTAGCCGAGCTCCTCGAAACGCGCGTACGGGAACTGCTCGTCCTTGCACTTGGTTTCCTGCATGGCCAGCACGTCGGTTCCGGTTCGCTGCAACCAGTCGACGATCCGGTCGGTCCGGGCACGGACGGAGTTCACATTCCAGGTAGCGAGACGCACACCGCCACTCTAGGCGAGCGGTCCGACAGGCTCGGTCACGTACCGGTACCGGTGGTGATCGACGAACGCCAGCTCCCGGTACAGCGCCCGCGCCGCGGCGTTGTCCTCGGCGAACTGCACATAGGCGTGCGTCGCGCCGCGTCCGCGGCCCCAGCGCAGCAGTGATCCGCACAGCAGGGTGCCCAGGCCGTTCCGGCGGTGCTCGGGGGCGACCTCGACCGCGGTCAGTCCCACCCACCGCCGTCCGTCCGAGGCGT
>NZ_JBMBTE010000226.1:0-4302 GCF_048897285.1 Rhodococcus sp. O3 | reverse complement strand
CCGCCGCCCGTGAATCCCCCGCAGATCCGCTCGCGGGTCGCGGCGTCACCGGCGGCGAACAGGCCGGGTACCGACGTCGCGCACGTGTCGTCGACGATGTCGATGCCGCCGGTGCCGCGCACGGTGCCTTCGGCGAGCATCGTCACCTCGAAACGGTCGGTGAACGGATTGATACCGCGACGATCGAACTGCAGGAAGAAGTTGGGCTGCCCGGCCCGCATCATCCGCTGCACCTGCGGATCGGCGCGGTCGAGCTGGGCGAACACCGGTTCCGTCAGCCGGGTCCGCGCGATTACCGAGCGGCCCTTCGACGAGCCCGCGCCTTCGAGCACGCGACCGTCCGCGTGGAAGAACGTCGCATAGCCGTAGTAGGCGGTCTTGGTGACGGTCGAACCGGCCGCCGCGATCCCGTACGCGTTCGCGAACTCCATTCCGGAGAACGACGCGCCGGCCTCCGCCGCCATCAGAGCTCCGTCGCCGGTGTCGACGTTGGTGCCCAGCGCCCCGGACAGGAACGCGCAACCACCGCTCGCGATGACCACGGCACCGGCGGTGATCCGGTAGTCGCGGCCGGCCTGGCGCCGGTATCCCGCGGCGCCGCGCACCTGCCCGTCGGCGTCGACGAGCAGTTCCAGCGCCGGCGAGTGGTCGAGGATCCTCACGCCGGCGCGCTTGATCCAGGCGCGCATCCGTCGCATGTACTCCGGCCCTTGCAGGCCGGTGCGGATCTGCAGACCGGTGTCGGGGTCGACGGGGAACGGGTAGCGGCCCTCGTCGGCGAGCAGGTTCATATTCTCGTACGTCTGGTCGAGCACCCGATCCATCCAGTGGTGATCGGCCAGGTAGCCGCCGAGCGCTTCACGGCTCGCCTTGGCCTGCTCCCGCGCGGACCGCTCGGGCGCGACATACCAGACTCCCGTGCCCGACGGTGCAGTCGCGCCGCTGGTTCCGCAGTAACCCTTGTCGACGAGCACGACATCGGCGCCGGCGCGACGCGCACGCAAGGCGGCCCACGTCCCGGCGGGGCCACCGCCGATGACGAGAACGTCGGTACTCAGATCCAGTGGTTCGGTCACGGTAAGGCTCCTGTCACGCGGGGTCTTCCGCGAAGATTCCGCATCCACCCCCTGGGCACAATCACCAGAATCAGCGTGACGCGAACCCAGCCGCCGATCGACTACCCGGAGTCCACGACCCGCCCGCGTCGGAATCGAGGACGAACGGCGCCACAGACAGGTAGCGCGCTACTCGTGACCGCCGCTACCGGACCGGCACAGACTGAGAATCCGCACAATCCCCACGAGGAGGAACCATGACGGATTCCCGAAGTTCTTCTCGCGAACCGGAACCCACCGCCGATTTCGGCGCCCCCGTGTTCGCCGGAACGGAGATCGACCAGAGTGTCGGATTCGACGACGCGTCCGGCCTCGCCGACGTCCCGTCCGAAGAGGGCGCGCACGCACTCGCACCGTGCAGCGAAGGTGACATCCCCACAGCATCCGTCGCCGACCTGATCCGCCAGTACGCACCTGAAGGGTGATCGACGATGGAAATCCGATTTCGCAACAACTACCCCGCCACGGTATCGGTGGCGGTGATGTTCTACAGCCCCGGAACCTGTGGCAACCACGGCAATTGGGGGACGCGCGGCTGGTGGAACATTGCGCCCGGGCAGATGGCACACGTACTCAACACCACCAACCGATTCATGTACTACTACGCCGAGGCCGGCGACGGCGCCCGGTGGGTCGGGAACTTCGGTCCGATGTACGTCTACCGGAACAGTTTCGATTCGTGCATCAACATCGGATCGACAGCTGCGATCGGTCGCGTGGGGACACGGCAGATCGACACCGGAGGGAAGAACACGATCGTCAACCTGAACCCCTGAACCCCTGCCCGAACCGGCGGGATGGTCCGTCCCGCCGGAGAACCCATCGAGGAATTGCCATGACCGAAAACAATGCCCGACATTTCTGTTCACTGGTGTTGCCGCCGCAGGCCACCGAGAAGACCCGGGCCGCGCTGCTGAAGGAATCGAAATGGGGCGTCGGAGATCGGGTCACCGTCCGATTCCTCGAGGGCGATCCGGGCCTGCGGCGCCGGGTACGCAACGTCGCGGAGGAGTGGACCGGGGAGAAGATGGCGAATCTCTCCTTCCGCTTTGTGGATTCGGGTCCGGCGGACATCCGGATCGGTTTCGAACAGGGCGACGGATCCTGGTCGTACCTGGGCACCCAGTGCCGGCAGGTCCCACCGGCGGAACGCACGATGAATTACGGGTGGCTCACACCCTCGTCGTCCGACGACGAGCTGCGCCGCGTCGTGCTCCACGAGTTCGGGCATGCACTCGGGCTCATCCACGAGCACCAGAACCCGAACCGTCCGATCGCGTGGAATCGCCGGGCAGTCATCGCCGACCTGTCGGGTCCGCCCAACAACTGGGATCCCGCGACGATCGAGCACAACATCTTCAAACGGTATGACCCGCGGTCGGTTTCGTCCACCCCCACCGATCCGGACTCGATCATGATGTATGCGATTCCGGCCCGGTGGACCACCGACGGATTCTCCGCGGATCTCAATTCGGAACTGTCCGATACGGACAAGGAGTTCATCCGTGATGCCTACCCGTGGTGAGCATCGGACTCGGGAGGCCGGTCGTTCCGTGACCGGCCTCCTGGCGCGTACCGTGCGGGCGGTGGCGAAAGTCCTCGCTCGCCTCCTCGCCGTGTTGCACCACGACACCGACCTCGACGAAACCGAAGCGGCACCGGATGCGACAGTGGCCGAGACATTTCCGGAGGATCGAATCCTCGAAGCCGTCCCGGCACCCGAACCGACGACCGGCACCCGCACGGCCTACGCGCGGCTCGACGCGCCCGATCGAGTCGCCCCGGGTGGTGTCTTCGAACTGGATGTAGGTCTCGCGGAGTCACCCGGTCACGGCGTCACGAGCCCCCATCCCCTCTCGGTTCCGGACACGGAATTCACTTTGACGGTGACGGTTTCGGCCGACGGCTTCGAGGTGCTAGGTGGTGCCTCGCTCGTCCGCACCATCCTCGTCGGCCCCGACGACCCCTACACATACGACGTGATCCGGCTCCGCGCGATCGACGACGACGCCCTGACACCGGCCCGCAGCATCCTTGCCGTGTACGCGATCGAGGGCCGCACGATCGGGATCGCCACCAGATCGGTCGTGGTCGGCGACGGTCCCGTCCCCGCCGAGCCGGACCGAACCGGTGTCGATTGGGTGCTGCCCACCGATCCGGACACCCGGCCCGATCTGGAACTGGTGGTCCATCCCGGCAACGACATCGGCGGACAGCGCCTGTTCTGGTATTTCCGGTCCCCGCATCCGACGGTCGGTGACGGCAACTTCGTCGCCGCGGACCTTCCTGCGACAGTCGCGACGACCGTCCGGCAACTGCTGAACGGCGTCGAGGACCGCAAGTCCCATGACGATTTGCCGTACTACCTGCGTGGCATCGGCCGGCGCATCGCCGACGCGATTCCCGATCCCGTGTGGCAGGCGTTGAAGGCCACAGCCGACGCGGTGGAGGGTCCGCCGAGTGTCTTGCTCGCATCCGCCGACCCGTACATCCCGTGGGAGCTGGCCCGCATCCCGTGGTGCGACGACGACCCGCCCCTGCTCGGGGCGCAGACCGTGATCGGACGCTGGCCGTACCTGGCGAACGGCCGGAGCCCCGCTCCCGCTCCCCGCCTCGAACTGGACTCGATGGCCGTCGTCTTCGGGGAGTACTCCGGCGATGAGAAGCTCGCGGAGGCCGCGCGGGAGGCCGTCCACCTCCGTACGCACTATGCGGCGCACCCCGTCGACGCCCGGATGAGCGACATTCTGCGCTGCCTCGACGGCACTCCGCGAGCGAATGTGCTGCATCTCGCGGTGCACGGCAACTTCGACCCGACCGGCTTGCGCGACGGTATCTACCTGGTCGACGGCAAGCACCTGAGCCCGGTGTCCGTCGAAGGAGTCGAGGAGAGTCCGGTTCGGCTGGCGTTCCTCAACGCCTGCCAGCTCGCACAGGGCCGCGAGGTGTTCGGCATATATGCGGGTATGGCATTCGCGCTGTTGAAGATCAGGGCAGAGGCGGTGATCGCACCGCTGTGGGAGGTCGACGACGCCGCGGCACGCGAGCTCGCGACGGCCTTCTATCCCGCGCTGTTCACCGACGGGCTGTCCCCTGCCGCGTACCTGCGCGGAATCCGCTGCCGGTCAGTGGAAACGAGCCCCGCAGCGACCTCCCTCGCCTACATCTACTTCGGTCATCCACTGCT
>NZ_JBMBTE010000225.1:0-4356 GCF_048897285.1 Rhodococcus sp. O3 | reverse complement strand
GCCCGACGGTCGACATACGAAGGCAGGCGACGATCTCCCTGAACGTGTTTGCAGGATCGGGAATTCGATGACCGGAGTCGTGGGTGAACGTCCCGGAACCATCCCCGCTGTCGGGCTCCGCTCCGTGGGGTACCCCCGTTGGGGATTTCGCGGAGTTCTGCCACGGTGCTCGACATCGTCATCCCGGGCGATGTTCGGAAACTGTCGGAACGAAAGGCACAGGCGGTGAGCGGAAGTCCCGACCCACTCAAGGACTGGTTGGTCGCGACGTGGCGTGACACGGTCGGTGATCACGGCCCCGTGCGCGGCCAGCAGGTCGGCGAGGACGGCCGGCCGACGCGCGTCGCCCGCTTCGTCCCGCTCTCGCCGATCGTCGGGGTGGCCGCGGCCGCGGGTGTCTGCGCCCCACGGATCGCGTCGGCGACTTCTGCCAACGGGACCGTCCTCGAGGTGCTGTCGACGCTGTACAGCTACCGACTGCTGCTCATCGTCGCTGCCACCACAATCGTCACCGTCGACGTCCTGCGCTACCGCTCACACCGGTGGTCGCGGACCCTCGAATCCCTGGTGCGACAGGGCACCTGGCAGCTGCCGAAGAAAGTCACCGTGTCGTTCCCCACCGGGTGGCGCATGATCCGCCGCGCAACGATCACGATGTACCGCGGCACGGTCATCAGGCCCAAGCAGTTCGAGGAGCTGTCCCGCGCGATCAAGGCGGCCTTCCCCGGTAATACGCGGTGGGAGATCAAGGTTCGGCACGACGCCCACCGTGACCGCATCATCGTCACCCGCGAAGCGATCATCCCCGATACCCGGTCGGACCGGCAGAAGGCACTGCAAGGTGCGCTCGACGCGGCCTCGATGTTCACCGACCCGAAGGTCACCGTCGAGACCCGCGACTCCGGCGGCATCGAAACCGGCTACCGCATCGCCTTCGCGCGTTCGATGAACGCGGGCGTTCGAGGCTTCCAGCTCAAGGTCGAGGAAGCGCTCGCCTCCCTGGCCGGCCCGCACGAGTCCGGTCGAAACTGGACCAGCGACTGGTATCCCGATCAGGGCTACCTGGTGATGCGTCTGGTCACCGCCATGCCCGAGCGGGTGGATCATCCGCTCGCGCTGGTCGATGAGAACCTGCGGCATCTGCCGTATGCGACCGGGGCCGCGGACCGGATCATGTTCTGGGATGTGTCCACCAGCTCGAACAAGCCGCACTGCCTGATCGTCGGGCCCACCGGTGGCGGGAAGACCTCGGTGATCCGCACGCTGCTCACCGAGGCCGCGCGGCGCGGTATTCCGTTCGTCGGGGTCGATCCGAAGATGATCGAACTCGACGGTCTCGAGGGCTATCCGGGGTGTGGGGCGATCATCTACGACGCGCTGCGCGCAGCGATGTTCGTGCGTTCCCTGCACGCGGAGATGATGGCGCGCAACGCCTACATCCATCAGATGAAGATCGAGGGCTCGCAGCTGCCGTTGATGATCGCGGTGCTCGACGAGTTCTTCATCCTGTCGGGTAAGTGGCAGCGCCTGGCCAAGACCGGCGACGACGAGACGAAGGCGTTGCTCAAGGAGCTCGATCCGCTCGGGGCGTGGGCGGATCTGGCGGTGCTCGCCCGCTCGGCCGGCATCCGCCTGCTGCTCGGGGTGCAGCGCCCGGACGCCTCGTTGTTCGGCGGCGCGTCCGGTAACGCGCGGGACAACTTCGGCACCCGCATCAGTCTCGGCAACCTCTCCCAGGACGGCGCGTTGATGATGTGGGGCGACTCGACGGTCGGCCGGGAGGTCGACACCTCGGTCAAGGGTCGCGGTATCGCGCTCGGCGACGACGGCAGTCCGGTCGATGCGCAGATGTGGTGGACCCCGAACGTGGACCGGCATCCGAACAAGTGGAATCAGCTGTCGGACAGCGAAAAAGCGATCATCGAGGGCTTGATACCGACCGAGGCGCCGCAGTTCACCTGCTACTCGCCGGAGCTGGCCGCGTTCATCGAGTCCGAACGCGCGCTGGCCACGCGTGCACGCAGCCACGGCAGCGTGCCGGAGCCGATCATCCTCGGTGGTGCGGGAACCAGCGAGGTCGACGCGGTGTCGATGAGCGCATCCGAGCCCGAATCCGCACCGGAACCCGCACCCGAGGACGAGGACTTCGCCGATGTCATCCCGGCATCGAGCGTGCAGCCCGGACAGACCGTGCTGATCGACAACGCGGACGGCGAACTGGTCCCGGTCACCGTCGATGCGGTCGAGGTGCGTCGCGGGAAGAAGGGCGAGGTCACCTCGACCGTTCTGACCGTCGGCACCGGTCGCGTGAAGACCCGCATCACCTTCGACGCGACCGGTGTCGTCGTCCTGCCCGAACCCGACCTCGCAGGAGTAAGCCCATGACCTGCCGACACCACCCCGCCCGAGCGCCCACCCGTCGCCGCCCAGTCGTCGGTCGAATCACACTGCGCCGACCGTTCTTTCACCCCTTGAACCGCACCCGTAGTCACCACCGGAAGGACCCTCGATGACCCGCCGCATCTCCCAGTCGATCACCCCCACCGCCGACGACGTCGCCGCACTGCGCGGACCGTTCGTCTCCAAGGGCGCCAACGATCCGGTGATCAAGGCGCTGCGCGACTACTTCAAAGAGACCGCGCCGCTGTGGCTCGCCAAGCTCGACGAGAAGCAGGAACTGACCCGCGAACGCCTCGCCGAGATCCGCGACGCCACCATCAAACGCCGCGCGGTCATCGAAGCACTGCCCGCAGGCCCGGCCCGCGACAAAGCGCTGGCCGAACTCGCCCAGACCGAGTCCGTCGTCGACGAGATGGACACCGCGCTGGCCGGCGCCGGTGCCTTCGGCGGGATCAACTAACGATGGCGCCGACCGTCGAGATCGAGGCGACCTCCGCGACTACAGCCCGCGCCAGGCTCACCGGTGCCGACGTACCACCGATGGACCTGAGCGCGACCGAGGACAAGGCCCTCGCTGCCGTCGTGCACGAGTTCGTGCGCACCCTCGCAGAGGGGCAGCAGGCCGCCGTCGAGGTCGTCTACCGGACGGGCAAAGACACGCGGTTCCTCACGGTCGGCCCCGACGGCAAACTCACCGAAACCGCACCGAGCGTGCCGATCCCGGTCATGGCACCCGAACCCGACCCGCCCGCCACGGAGACTGTCGCCGCGCAACCGCCCGGACCGGTGACCGTGCCCGCCGAACCGATCGCCTACACCACGCCCACACAGGTGCCACAAGGCGTTCAGCGGCCCGCCCAGCCACCTACGGTGCCCGCCCCCACCCAGGTGACCACGCGGCCCGCAGCGTCGCTCACAGGGTCGATCAGCGGCCGATTGCCCGCGTTCTCCGCGCCGTCCGTTCCCGGTGTGGACCCCGCGGCGCACAGGCCGGCCCGCATCGGTATGCGCGGCCGCCTCAACGCGATGCTCGGCCTGAAGCTCGCCCCGAAAACCGACTCGCGCGAGATACGGCTGCGCGCAGCCCAGAACACGATCGCCGGCCCCGTTCCGGAGGACGCGGTCATCACCTTCGCCAACGTCAAAGGCGGGGTCGGCAAGACACCCCTGGCGATCGCCCTGGCCGAGACGATCGCCGAGTACCGCGGGCCCGCCACGGTCGCCTGCCTGGACCTCGGGGAGATCGGCGGCAGCTTCGCCGAGCGCCTGGCGGTTCCCCCGACCACCGGGCAGGACGCGGCGTCACTGCTCACCGATCTCGCCGCCGCCGCGCCCCGGGTGCGCCCGTCCACCCTGACCCGCTACCTGACCCGCCAGCCGAACGGGTCGTACGTCGTGGCCGGACCCACCGGGGCCGCGACACCGCTGAGCTACGACGAGGCCGCCATGCTGGCGGCGCTCCTCGGACGCCACTACGACCTGCTGCTCGCCGACACCGGCAACGCCACCCACTCGGGGAGCTGGCGGTGGGCGATCGCCTCGGCGCACGCGGTGATCGTGCCGCTGCCGCTGCGCCGCGACGCCGCGGTGTCGGCCCAGCGCACCCTGGCCACGATCTCCGCGCTCCACCCCGACGTGCTCGCCCGCACCGTCGTCGTCATCACGGACGGGCCGGGGGACGCGCCGATGGTCGAAACCGACGTCGTCGATGCCTTCTCGGAGCTCGGGGTGCCGGTCTGCCGGATGCCGTTCGAGCCGCTGTTCGCCTCCGGTGAGCGCATCGCACTGAGTCACCTGCGGCGCGACACCCAGGACGCGCTGACCGTCCTGGCCGCCACGGCCGTCCACCTGACGGCGGGCGCCGTGGACTGATGCGTTGGCCAGGAACCGTTTTCGGCCGGGCGTGAGGTGCTCCACCTTGACTCGTCCCGATTCCTGACCAGACCCGGCCCTTCC
>NZ_JBMBTE010000224.1:0-4370 GCF_048897285.1 Rhodococcus sp. O3 | reverse complement strand
GGGCAGGACGTAGTTCGCGAAACCGAACACGATCGGGGTCGCGTACATCAGCAGCATGATGCCGCCGTGCATGGTGAACAGCTGGTTGTACTGCTCGTTCGACAGGAACTGCATGCCGGGGACCGCGAGCTCGCTGCGCATCAGGAGGGCCATGAGGCCACCGATGAGGAAGAACGAGAACGAGGTGACCATGTACATGATCCCGAGCACCTTGGGATCTGTAGTCGTGATCATCTTGTAGATGAACGAACCCTTGGGTCCCTGCCGCATTGGGTACGGCCTTGCTGCAGCTATCTCTGGGACTGGCTGGGGCGCTACGGCAGTCACTAATCCTCCTGAATGCGCGCTCGACCTCGGGCTGGAGGTGAGCGGTCTCTGGCTTGCGCTGAGTCGAATCGTAGACCGTGCACACAGCGGTCGCCCACCGGGTCCTACTCAGTGTCGTACTCGGTGCGACAGCGTACCTCGAGGTGCTGTCACGACCAGGGTGTTGTTCGTGGGCAACACCCTCGCGACCCCCTCTTCCGGCGTGTCGCGCGCCGCCCCGCGAGCGGATGATGTACGTCACATCTGGCAGGGATTTAGGGTAGCGAAACCTTATCCGGCTAGTGTTGCGTCGTTGTTGCTCCGCTCCGAAAGTCCGAGGTATGGACGTGCTCCCTAGATTCCGCCGCCGCGCGACCGTCGCGCTCGCATCGGCACTCACCACCGCAGTCACGCTCGCCGGCTGCTCCGCCGACAACACCGAGCCGGAAACGTCCGTCTCGTCGACCGAAGGCTTCCCGCGCACGGTCGAACACTTCCGCGGCTCGACCGTGTTCGACGAGGCTCCTCTGCGGGTCGTCGCGCTCGACACCAGCTACGCCGACGCGACACTGTTGCTCGAGAGCGAACTGGTCGGCTACGTCGACTACCGCACCGAGGGACTGCCCGACTACGTCGGCGACGCCCGTGAGAAGTACGCCGCGGACGCCGTCTCGGTCGGCAAGGTCGCCGACGTGAGCCTGGAGAAGATCGCCGCCCTCGAGCCCGACCTGATCCTGTCCGCCGAGGTTCGCAACGGTGAGCAGTACGAGGAACTGTCCGCGATCGCTCCCACCGTCTTCTCCCAGTCCACCGGGCCGACCTGGAAGGACAACATCCGGCTCGCCGCCCGGGCGCTCGGCAAGGAGGACCTCGCCGAGCAGAAGATCGGCGAGTACGAGGCACGCGCGAAGGCGATCGGCGACGAGATCAACGCCTCGGCGAACAACCCGACCGTCTCGGTCGTGCGTTTCGCCGGCGAGCCGACCGCGCGCCTGTACCGCACCACCTCGTTCAGCGGCATCGTCCTCGAGGACGCGGGTCTGGCCCGGCCCGAAAGCCAGGGTCCGGATCCGGCCGACCCGAGCAGCATCATGAACGCCATCAGCCCCGAGCTGATCGCCCAGGCGGACGCCGACGTCATCTTCGTCTCGATGTACCGCGATGCCGACGGCAAGTCCGAGGACGCCGCGCAGCCGTTCCTGACCAACCCGCTGTGGGGCAACCTCCGGGGTCGCAAGATCGACGTCGACGACAGCCTGTGGATGACCCCCGTCAGCATCCAGGGGGCACACATGATCCTCGACGACCTCGCGGAGGCGTTCGGGGTCGATCCGCACAAGGGATAACCTGGACCGTCCCCGAAACAGGAAGTGGTCGAATTGCCCGTTGTGCACCGGTCTCGAACTGCCGTCCTCGCCGCCGTCGCCGTGGCGACACTCGCCCTCGCGGGATGCGGGGAAACCACGGACGATCCGGCGGACAGCATCGTGCGCACGACCACCCGCATCGCCGGTGCCGCGGTCGTCGGTGTCGACCGCGACACCACGACCGCGTGCCCGCTCCCTTCTCCCCTCGACGCCGGGCAGCCGGCCACCGGGACCCGGACCGTCCTGCACACCGCGGGCACCGCAGAGGTTCCCGCGGACCCGCAGCGCATCGTCGTTCTCGACCTCGCGGCGATGGACGCGGTGTGTGCGCTCGGCCTGTGGGAGCGGGTGGTCGGCGTGGCGTTCACCCCGATCGACCCCGGCTACTTCGACTACCTCGGCACCGGCATCGCCGAGTTGCCGTCGGTCGGTTCCGGCGACGTGCCCGATCTCGACCTGGTCGCGCAGGCGCAGCCGGATCTGATCCTGGGGTCGTCGGCCGACGCCGATCTGTACGACCGGCTCGATGCGATCGCGCCGACCGTCACCGTCGGATCCGATCCCGTGTTCTGGCGGGAGCAGTTCCTGCGCGTCGGCGACGCCCTCGGCCGCCGGGACGCCGCGCAGCGGGTGCTCGACGACTACCTCCTCGCCGCCACCGAAGTCGGACGCGAACTCGCCTCGTCCCAGACCCAGGCATCGATCGTCCGGTTCACCGCCGACGGGCCCGTCGTGGAAGGCACCGCGTCGTTCGCCGGTCAGGTCATGGCCGACGCCGGCGCGGCCCGGCCCCCGGCCCAGCGCTTCGGTGTCGTCGAGGGACGCTCGTTCGAACCCGTCGACCCCGACGATCCGGCGGCGGCGGACGCGGACGTGCTCTTCGTCCGCTTCGACGGCGACGCCGGCCTCGCCGAGGGCACCGAATACATGGAAACGGACCGTTGGCTCGATCTCGGCGCCGTGAGCGACAGCCGGTTGTTCGCGGTGACCGACGACGTGTGGTCCACGCCCGGCCCGGTCGCGGCCCGGGCCGTACTGACCGACCTGAAAGTAGCGCTCAATGGCTATTCGCACTGAATTCGGCCGACCCGCCGTGCGGGTCGGTGCACTGCTCACAGGATTGCTCGCAACCGTGCTTCCGGCGGCCGCGCCGGCGTCGGCGCAACCGGAAACGCCGGCCATCGAGGTGTTCGCCGCGGACGGTGTCACCCCGCTCGGCGACCTGCCGCTACACGAGGGCGACACCGTTGTGGTGCGCGGATCCGGTTTCGACCCGGAGGCGAACCGCACCGGTGGCCTGCCGGTGCCGGTGCCGCCGGGGGTGCCGCACGGCACCTTCGTCTCGTTCGGTGGCTTCTCCGAGCACTGGCGTCCGTCCGAGGGAGCGCCCACCGCGAACCGCGCGACCGTGCGTTCCACCAACGCGTGGGTGCTGTCCGAACGCGCACTGAACCAGGTGCCGAACGTGCCGTTCGACATGCGTCGCACGGTCCGGCAGCAGTGGGTTCCGCTGTCCGACGACGGCTCGTTCACCGCGACCCTCACGATCGACGCTCCCGCCACCGTGCCCGCCGACGCGGTGTACGGCATCTACACCTACGGTGCCGCCGACGCGGTCAACGCCGAGCAGGAACTGTCGGTGCCCGTGAACTTCGATCCCTCCCCCGGCCCGAACACTCCCGTCCCGTCGTCGCAGGACCTGGTGTGGGGATTCGCGCCCGGCTACACGGACCTGGTCACCGACACCACTCAGGGTTCGGTCGTCGGGAAGAACGGCGCGACCGTCAACCCGGACGGCACGCTCGCATTCGAACTGGCCGGCGCGCAGATCGACCCGGAGACCGGACGCGGCCGGATCGAGTACCGCGGCACCGTCGTCTCGTTCACGCGATTCCATCTCCTCGAGATCGCGCTGGCCGATCCGTGGATCGAGTTCACCGAGGACGGCACCTACCTCACCGCCGAATCGTCGACCGGCGATCAGGTCGGGACCGACTCGATGAGCCGGATCACCGTCGCACGTCTCGATGCTGCGGCCGACGCGAGCCGCACCGAGTGGGACGGCGTTCCCGCCCGCTTCTCGGTGCCGCTGCAGCCGGCGGTGCTGCTGCCGTATTCCGGTGGGCAGGCCGCACCCGTGACCTTCCGCTACTGAGGGCCGTCGTGCCCGTCCCCGAGTTCGTCGCCGCCCTGCGCGCTCACGTCGGTACCGCCCCCTTGTGGCTGTCCGGCGTGAGCGCCGTCGTGCGCGACGACCACGGCCGGCTCCTGCTGACCCGTCGCGCCGACAACGGTCGCTGGGCGGTCGTGTCGGGCATCCTCGAACCCGGTGAGGAACCCGCGGTCGCGGCGGTCCGCGAGGTCGCGGAGGAGACCGGGGTGGTCGCCGACGTCGTGCGCCTGACGAGTGTGGATGTGACCGCGCCGATCACCTACCCGAACGGCGACGTCGCGCAGTACCTGGACGTGTGTTTCCTGCTGCGCGCGACCGGCGGCTCGGCGCGCGTGGCCGACGACGAGAACCTCGAGGTCGCGTGGTTCGCGCCCGACGCGCTGCCCGCCGATCTGACGGTTACCTCGGCGCTGCGCATCGACAAGGCTCTGCGCGACGTGCCCGAGGCGTGGTTCCGCCGGCCCTGAAACACCCCGAAAAAGCCCGCGCTCGTGCGTGTTTCCGGTAGCGGGTGCTACCGAAAA
>NZ_JBMBTE010000223.1:0-4382 GCF_048897285.1 Rhodococcus sp. O3 | reverse complement strand
CGCGCGGGACGCTCGACGCTGCGTGCGCGGCCGCGGTCGCGGCGTATCCGCTGTCCGCGGTGGGACGGGTCGACCAGTCCCCCACCGGCAGGTCGAAGATGACGGCTCCCGGGACGATCGGCACCACGAGCGGTGATTCGCCGTCGACGCCCATCACGATGCCGCGACCGTGTTCCTCGAGCCACCGCATCACCCCGTCCGCGGCGGCAAGCCCGTAGGCGCTGCCTCCTGTGAGCAGCACCGCGTCGACGCGCTGCACGGAATGGCTGGGGTCGAGGAGGTCGGTTTCGCGGGTGCCGGGTCCGCCGCCGCGGACATCGACGGCCCCGATCGCGGCCCGGTCGGCGAGAACGACGGTGCACCCGGTGGCGGCGCCGGAACCGGGCACGCCGGGTGCGGCCACCGTGACGGTGTCGTCGAGGAGGTGGTGGTGTCCGACGCGCAGGCCCGCGATGTCGGCGAGGGAATCGGTGGGGCCCGGCGACAGCGTCGGACTCACGGCAGCAACGCCTGCACCAGCGAGTCCTGCATCCAGGTCAGCCAGTGGTAGACGTCGAGGTGCGGCGCGCGGGGATCGTCCTCGTCGAGGGTGTCGGGGGTGTCGGCGTCGATGCCGAGGGTGGTGCCGAGCGCGAGGCGCACGTCGTTGAGCCCGTACAGCCAGGCTTCGGCCTGCTCGGGGTTGAGCACGACCTTGCCCCCGGATTCGGGGACGGTCCGCAGGATCACCGCACCGGCGGCGAGTTTCGCGTCGATGATGTCCGGTTCGTGGAGGCTGCGCAGGGCACCGTTGAGGTCGGCGGCCTCGTCGTCGGGATGCTTGGTGCTGTCGGCGTCGGGACGGTGGAAGTCCGGCAGCAGCCGCGCGAGGGCGGGCACGTCGGGCGGAGTGGAGTTGCCGGTGCGCAACCCGGTGATCACGGCGAGATCGTCCTGCGGGGTCTGCGCGGCGCGTTCCTCGAGCATGCCGAGCACCGAGGCGACCAGGGATCGCAGGACCGTCGCTTCGTGCGCGTCCATCTCGGACCGCAGTTTCACTCCGCTGAGCGAGTTCTTCCTGCTCCACTGACGCACGTCGGCCGGCTCCTCCTGTCGGTGCTCATTCGTCGCGCTGCATGGTGGCCCACAGGCCCGCCGCGTGCAGGCGCTGGACATCGTGCTCCATCTTGTCACGCGACCCACTGGAGACGACCGCTTTGCCCTCGTTGTGCACTTTGAGCATCAGCTCGGTGGCCTTGGCTTTGCTGTACCCGAAGAGCTTCTGGAAGATGAACGTGACGTAGTGCATCAGGTTGACCGGATCGTCCCAGACCACGGTGACCCAGGGCCGATCTACCGCCTCGATTTCCTCGACGATCTCGGCTTCCGCCGGCATCGCCTGACCTGCCGCCATCACCTGGACGTCGAACGGGTTTGTCGTGGAACACGGCGCCATGTTTCCAGGGTACGGCGTTCCCGCGCGGCGAAAAACCCGCCTCGGCATCCGCAATCTAAGGTGATCGGGTGGCTGCAGACCGTATCTACTCGAACACCACTGGCCCCGTGAGCACCGCGCTGTTCACCGACATGTACGAGCTGACGATGCTCGAGGCGGCGCTCGCGGACGGTACCGCGCATCGGCCGTGCGCGTTCGAGGTGTTCGCGCGGCGACTGCCCGCGGGCCGTCGCTACGGCGTCGTCGCGGGGACGGGCCGGCTGCTCGACGCGCTCGCTTCGTTCCGGTTCGGTGACGCCGAGCTGGACGTCGTCTCCCGGTTCCTGTCGCCGTCGACGGTCGAGTGGCTGCGCGCCTACCGCTTCTCCGGCGACATCGACGGCTACGCGGAGGGTGACTTCTACTTCCCCGGGTCGCCGATTCTGTCGGTGCGCGGCTCGTTCGCCGAGTGCGTGCTCCTCGAGACCTTGGCGCTGTCGATCCTCAATCACGACAGCGCGATCGCGTCGGCGGCGGCCCGCATGGTCAGCGCCGCGGACGGACGCACCATGATCGAGATGGGTTCGCGCCGCACCCACGAGGAGTCCGCGGTCGCCGCGGCGCGCGCCGCGTACCTGGCCGGGTTCGACTCGACGTCGAACCTGGAAGCGGCACGGCGGTACGGGATTCCGGCCGCGGGCACCGCGGCGCACGCGTTCACGCTGCTGCACACGACCACGGCCGGGCGCAACGAGGAGTCCGCGTTCCGCAGCCAGATCGAATCGCTCGGCGTCGACACCACGCTGCTGGTGGACACCTACGACATCACGGCGGCGGTGCGTACCGCGGTCGAGATCGCCGGTCCGCAGCTCGGCGGGGTCCGCATCGACTCCGGTGATCTCGGTGTGCTGGCGCGGCAGGTCCGCGAGCAGCTCGATTCGCTGGGTGCGACCGCCACGAAGATCGTCATGTCCGGCGACCTCGACGAGTACGCGATCGCGGGACTGCGCGCCGAACCGTGCGACGTGTACGGCGTCGGGACGTCGGTGGTGACCGGTTCCGGCGCCCCGACCGCGGGCATGGTCTACAAGCTGGTCGAGGTCGACGGCATCCCGGTCGAGAAGCGCAGCGCGCACAAGCAGTCGCGGGGTGGCGCCAAGCGCGCGGTGCGGTTCGCGCGGCCGACGGGCACCCTCACCGAGGAAGTGATCTACTCGGCGCACCTGCCGGCACCGGCCGGTGAGGGCACCGCGCGGGAGCTGATGGTGCCGCTGGTGCGCGGTGGCGAACTGGCCGAAGGGCTTCCTACCCTGGAAGAGAGCCGGGCGTTCCTGGCGGCCGGCTTGGTGAGCCTGCCGTGGGAGGGCCTGATGTTGTCCGAGGGCGACCCGGCAGTTCCCACCCGTTTCGTCGGTCAGGGGTGAGGACGATGACACGCGCTCTGCTCATCGTCGACGTACAGAACGACTTCTGCGAGGGTGGTGCGCTCGCGGTCGCGGGCGGTGCCGCCGTGGCGGCGGACATCAGCAACTACGTTGCCGAGAACTCCGGCCTCTACGCCCACGTGGTGGCGACCCGCGACCATCACATCGATCCGGGCGGCCATTTCTCCGAGGAACCCGATTTCGTCGATTCGTGGCCGCCGCACTGCCGGGTCGGGACGGCGGGCGCCGAGTTCCACCCGAACCTGGACCTCGAGCGGGTCGAGGCGGTGTTCTCCAAGGGTGCGTTCGAGGCCGCCTATTCGGGGTTCGAGGGCACCGGTGAGGTCGGCGAGTCGCTCGCCGACTGGTTGCGCGAGCGCGGGGTCGCCGCGGTCGATGTGGTGGGCATCGCCACCGATCACTGTGTGCGCGCGACCGCACTCGACGCCGTCGAAGCCGGTTTCGCCACCCGCGTCCTGTTGCGCTACACCGCGGGTGTGTCCGATGTGACGGTCGAGGCGGCGTTGGAGCGGCTGCGCGCGGCGGGCGTGGAACTGGTCGGTCAGGTCGGCGCACGAACCTGACGGTGGGGACCGATACCCTGACCCGGTGCCCGAACTCCCCGACGTCCCCGAACTCCTCCGGACCGCGGTACACGCGTTGGGGGGCACGGAGCGGCGCAACCAGCTGACGATGGCGTCGGCGGTCGCGCACTGCCTCGACACCGGGGAGCACCTGGCCGTGCAGGCCGGCACCGGTACCGGTAAGTCGCTGGCCTACCTGGTGCCGAGCATCCGCTATGCCGTGCGCACCGGGCGCACGGTGATCGTCTCGACGGCGACGATCGCGCTGCAGCGGCAGCTGGTGGACCGCGACCTGCCGCGCCTGGCCGACGCCCTGCACGAGTCGCTCGGGCGGCGCCCGCGCTTCGCGATCCTCAAGGGTCGCGGAAACTACCTGTGCCTCAACAAGATCCACACCGGACTGGCCGAGGAGCCGCCGGTCGGTGAGCAGCTGTTCGACGCATTCGCGCTCTCACGGATCGGCCGGGAGGTGCGGCGCGTCACCGAGTGGTCGTCGAGCACCGAGACCGGTGACCGCGACGACCTGACCCCCGGCGTGTCCGATCAGGCGTGGCGGCAGGTCAGCGTCACCGCCCGCGAATGTCTCGGCAAGGCACGATGTCCCGTCGGCGAGGACTGCTTCGCGGAGATCGCGCGCGCCGAGGCCTCCCAGGTCGACATCGTCGTCACCAACCACGCGCTGCTCGCGATCGACGCGATCACCGGCATCGCGATCCTGCCCGAGCACGATGCGGTGATCATCGACGAGGCGCACGAACTCGTCGACCGGGTGACCGGGGTCGCGACCGCGGAACTGTCCGGCGGCACGATCTCCGCGGCCGCGCGCCGCTGCACCAAGCTCGCCGAGGACGAGGACGTCGACAAGCTCGAGAGTGCCGCCGAGAACTGGGAGATGCTGCTCGAGGAACTTCCGCCCGGCCGGTGGGACGTGTTGCCGGACGGGGCCGCCGCCGCCCTCGC
>NZ_JBMBTE010000222.1:0-4423 GCF_048897285.1 Rhodococcus sp. O3 | reverse complement strand
CGACGACGCAGCCGGTCTGTCCTCCGCTGCAACAGCTTTCGAACAGATGGGAGATCGACTCTCCGCCGCCGATGCGGCCGCGCAGGCAGCCGACGTGCATTTTCGCCACGGCCGCAAGGGTTCCGGAAACCTCGAGGCGGCACGAGCGCTGCGCATCGCTGCGGACTGCGGTGGCGCGCACAGTCCGGCGCTCTCGCTCGTGGCCCGCCCGCTGCCGCTGTCGGCTCGGGAACGGGAAGTCATCACGCTCGCCGCCGAGGGCCTGGCGAATCGGGAGATCGCCGAGAGGCTCACCCTCTCGAAACGCACTGTCGAGGGCCATCTTTACCGAGCGAGCATGAAACTCGGCGTCTCGAGCCGTCGTGAGTTCGCTGCGATCGTCGGACTCGACTCCGAACAGACGTCGTCCGGACCCGACTCGCCGAGCGGCCGGCTCGCCCCGGAAGACGAGGTGAGCCGGTCGTGGCGTGAAGTCAGGAGGCGATCAGCTCGTCGATCTGATTGATCGCCGAGGAGGCACCCTCGACCACACCCATGTCGAGCACCGTCTGGAGCGCCTCGGCGGAGGCGTAGGTGGCCACATACGTTGCCCGCGTGCCACCTTCGTGTTCGGCGAAGGTGTAGACGTTCTCGGAGACCGGGAGTTCCGGATTCGGGTTGAAGTCGAGATCGGCGAAACCGTCGACGAAGCTGAAGCTCGTCGGTTCGTCGACCGTCTTGATCTCCCAGTACCCGGCATGCTTGTCGCCTTCGGGGCCCGTCATGAAGTAGGTCACGCGGCCGCCCGGCCGGAGGTCGTGGTCGACCACGGTCGCCGGGTAGGTCGGCGGGCCCCACACCTTCTCGAGCTGGCGCGGGTCGGCGTAGACCTGCCAGATGCGCGCGACCGGTGCGGCGAAATCGGCTGTGATGGTCAGGGTTCGGTTGTCGATGTCGTGCTGTACATCGGTAACAGGCATGTCGTCAGTTCTCCTCGGTCGAGTCGGTTGCGATGAGTTCGTCGATACGTGCGATGCGACCGCGCCACACCTGCTCGAGTTCGGTGAGCATGGACGCCACCGACCGCACCGCCGCCACGTCGCCACTGGCCAACTGCTCCCTGCCGCTGCGACGCTTCGTCAGCAGGCCGGCCTTCTCCAATACCGCGACGTGTTTCTGAACAGCAGCGAAGCTCATGTCGTAGTTCGCCGCGAGCGCGGAAACCGAGTGCTCCCCGGCCAGCACACGGCGCAGTATGTCGCGCCGGGTTCGGTCGGACAGCGCGTGGAACAGGGCATCTGCCCGATCCTCGTCGTCTCCGCTCACGAGAACCAATATACAACCAAATGGTTGTACGTCGTCAATACCCGGATCGTTCCGGCAGTTCAGAGCCCCGGCGGGAATCCACCGGTCGCGATCGGACCCCAGCTTTCGATATGGACCCGGATCAGGGTCTTGTTCTGCCTGACCATCGCCTCGCGGTACTCGTCCCAGTCGGGATGCTCGCCCGCGATGCAGCGGTAGTACTCGACGAGGCCGTCGAGCGCCTCCGGCATGTCCAGAACCTCGGCGCGTCCGTTCACCTGTACGTACGCGTCGTTCCAGTCGTCGGACAGGACGCAGAGCGTCACGTGCGGATTCCGCCGCGCGTTGCGGGCCTTGGCGCGCGCCGGGTAGGTGGACACCACGATGCGGCCGTCGTCGTCGACGCCGCAGGTCACCGGCGACATCTGCGGAGTGCCGTCCGCGCGGACCGTGGCGAGTACCGCCCTGTGTCGCGGGCGCAGGAAATCCAGTAACTCATCGCGATCGACCTTTTCGGCGGTGGCGATACGAGGCATGACGAACCCTTCCGATCGGAGCCGTGCGGGTAGTAGGGAACGCTACCGCCTCCGAGCTGCCGTCTCCGGACTATCGCCTCCGAGCGAATGTACCGCTCGTCTCCTTCAATCGACTGAATGTACCGTTCGCTCGGAAAGGGGAGGCGCCCACGGACGATGCGACGCGCCGCGAGCGGTTCACGGCCGAGCGTTCCCGTAGCGCATCAGCAACTGACCGATCTCCGAAATATTCTTGGTCAGTTCGAAGTTCACCCATCCGGCGATTTCCCAGAGTGGCGTCTCGTCCGGCATGAGGCCGACGATCGGGGTCTCCAGGTCGGCCGTCTCGAGAAGTTCGGACCACTCGTGCGCGAGCGTCCGGATCCGGGACACCGTTCCGGACCATTCGTATGCGTCGGGTCCCACCGCGCTTCCGCCGCGACAGACCGCGAGCGTGTTCGACCACCACCATTCGATGTGCCACAGCAACCACGCGATCGTCGTCTCCGAAAGAGGAGACGCGGTCTCGTCCGGCCAATCGGCGACGAACCTCCCGTCGGCCCGCCGGACACCCACGCAATTCGACGACGGTTCCCGGTGCAGCACGGTCTCGTCGATCCGCGGCAGAACGTGCTCGTTCGCGAACAGCAGGATCAGGTCCAGCTGAGTCCGTAGAGCGCGCACGGTGAGAGAGGACCCGGTCACGACCGCGATCATTGCAGCCGTTCGCGCGCCGATCAACCAGGTTTCACAGAATGTGGGAAGTACCCGCAGCACCGGTCGTGAACGGCACAAATTCGCGTAGTCGGCTACGCGTGTGCCCGCGCTCGTCCGGTCCCATCCTCGAACTGTCCCCCACCCGGCCGTACCGCAGTTCGTCGCGGTACCGACAGTCAGGAAGACCACGATGACCGCAACCCTTCCCGCCGCCAACAACGGCGCCGTCACCACCTCCGACCCGTCGGCGGAAACCTCACCCGTATCGCCCACGATCCCCGAATCCGACCTCGTGCAGTCCCCGCCGTCCGCGGGTCCGGTCGGCGCGCTCGCCGACCTCGCGGGGTCGGGTGCGGAGCAGCTCGCCGGCTACTCCGGAACTCCCGCTGCTCCCGGTACCGACCTGTCGGAACTGCTGCGGATGAATCCGCCGGACGCGGCCGAAGCCACGTGGGGTCCCGCACCGGCCGGTCAGCCCGCACTCGAATCCGTCATCTTCCCCGACGATCGCGTCCAGATCGGTGACACGACCGTCTACCCGTGGCGCGTCCACTCGTATCTGCTCATCGAACTGTCCAACGGCTCGTTTGCGAGCGGCACCGGCTTCTTCATCGGTCCGCACACCGTCATCACCGCCGGGCACTGCGTGTTCGTGCGCGGCACCGGTCCGGGTTCCGGCTGGGTGCGGTCTGTGACGGTGATGCCCGGCCGCAATGGTTCGTCGCTGCCGTTCGGTTCCGTCCGGGTGAGTGGCAGCAGCCTGCGGTCGGTGCAGGGCTGGACGCAGAACGGCGATTCGAACTGGGATATCGGCGCGCTCATCCTTCCCACGAATCTCGGCGACCGAACCGGCTGGCTGGGATTCGGCGCCTACGACGACAACACCCTCATGTCGTCGATCGCCAACATCGCCGGCTATCCGGGCGACAAGCCGACCGCCACCCAGTGGTATCACTCGCGGAGGTTGTCTTCGGTTGCTGCGCAACGGCTCTTCTACGAGGTCGACACGTTCGGTGGTCAGAGCGGCAGCGCTGTGTACCGACTCCTGAACGGGCAACGGCACGCCTTCGGGATCCACACCAACGGCGTCTCACCGGGAGTGCCGGTGAACTCCGGTGTCCGGATCACCGGTCCGGTCTTCGACCGACTGAAGGCGTGGAAGGCGTGATTCGAGGCATCGTCCGCTGCGGAAGCACCCCGGTCCCGTTCGCCCGCATCGTCGTGGTGACGGGGCCGGGGCCGATGCCGGAGATCGCGATCCTGTCCGGGCCCGACGGCAGTTTCACCGTGGGCACGCCCTATCCCGGCCGGTACCTGCTGGCGGTGCACTCCGACGAGCATCGGCCCGCCCGGATCGAGGTGAGCCTGCCCGAGGCGTCCTCGGTCACCGAGGCGGTCGCTGATCTGGAGCCCCTCCCCAGCTGAAAGATGTGTCGCACCGGCACTTTCGGACGGACGCGAAACGTCATCGGGTCGGACCGGGCATCGGAGTCGGTGACGGCGCGAGCGACAGTCCCGCGTAGATCTCGTCGAGGATCGTCGGCAGCAGGGCATTGGCGGTGGTCTCCCCTTCCGGCGAAAGGGTCAGATTCGTCCAGACAACCAGAGTCACATCATTTTCCGGGTCGTGCCCCATGAACGAGTTGAAGCCCGGCAGCTCCCCACCGTGGTAGTACATCGCGGCGTTCGGCCCGAAGCGTTGATAGCTGATGCCGTATCCGTACTGCTGCCCGTCGGGTGCGTCCGGGTCCTCCGCCTGCAGGCTGTCGAGCCACTGCTGCTGATGTTCGGGATCGAAGACCTCGCCGGAAACCAGTGCCCTGATCCAGGCGGACATGTCGTCGGCCGTGGAGATCGCGCCGCCGGCCGCGGTCGCATAGGACGAATTCTGGTTGGTGTAGTCCAGC
>NZ_JBMBTE010000221.1:0-4434 GCF_048897285.1 Rhodococcus sp. O3 | reverse complement strand
CCGACACGTCCGGCCCGCCGAGCGCGACGACGAGCGGGTAGGCGGTGACGATCGCGCCGGTGACCGCCATCGGGAAGGCGCCGTCGCCGGGCGGCAGGAACCGTGCCGCGACCTCGGCGCCGATGACCAGGAGCAGCAGGGCGCCCCCGGTGAACAGCCACATCCGCACGGTCGACGACGCAGCCTCGGCGTCGACCCGGTCGGCGAGCAGGCGGTATCCGACGGACAGGGCCAGCGCCGCACCGACCGCGACCGTCCACATCCGCGGATCGGCCCGCTGCACCCGCATGCCGGGCTGCGCGACGAGCGCCGCGGCCACGACCGTGACCAGCGCGATCGCGAGCAGCCACTGCGGCACCGTCCAGTGCAGTGACTCGAACGGTCGTCCGTTCCCGGCCGCAGCCGCCGCGAGAAACGCCGACCAGCCACCGGCGACGACCGCCCATTGCCCGCCGACGCGCCCCCAGGTCGCGGCGACCGCCGCGCCGAGCAGGATGCCCGCGGTTGCCGCGACCACGATCTGCAGTGCGGATTGCGTGTCCGCGGCGGCGTCGGACGGTGCGATGTAGCGAATGGAACCCAGCACCAGCACGCAGCCGGTGGCGATTGCCCAACCGGTGCGCCGCGACCCCGAATGCTGCAGACCCGCCACCGCGACCACCGCGAGTACCGCCGCGACGATCGGGGTGCTGTCGTGGTGGACGGGAGCGACCGTCACGGCACCGTCGACGGTCAGGACGACCCCGGCGAGAGCCGCGGCGCACAGGCCTGCCAGTGCCGCGAGCGGAGCGTCGACGCGGGCCGCGGTGAGGGTGGCCATCAGCGGTTCTCCGCGTACGCGCGCAGGTGCTCGACCTGCGCGGGATCCAGCGACGGCCGCACCGCGGTGCGCGCAGTCGCGACATCCTCGGCGGTGACGACCGCAGCGTCGACGTTTCTGCGCATCGCGGCGAGCGCGGCCTCCCGCAGCAGCGCCGCGCAGTCCGCCGCCGAGTAACCGTCCAGGTCCTCGGCGAGTGCCTCGAGATCGACGTCGTCGGCGAGCGGGACGGACTTGCCTGCCGTCTTCAGGATGTCGACGCGGGCCTCGGCGTCCGGCGGCGGCACGAACACGAGGCGTTCCAGCCGACCGGGCCGCAGCAGCGCCGGATCGATGAGATCGGGTCGGTTCGTCGCACCGAGCACCACGACGTCACGCAGCGGTTCGACGCCGTCGAGTTCGGTGAGCAGGGCTGCGACCACCCGATCGCCCACCCCCGAATCCGAACTCTGACCGCGCCGGGGTGCGAGCGCGTCGACCTCGTCGAGGAAGATCAGCGACGGCGCCGAATCGCGAGCCCGGGCGAACAGTTCGCGTACGGCCTTCTCGGAGGCACCGACCCACTTGTCCATCAGTTCGGCGCCCTTGACCGCGTGCACGCTCAGATGCCCGGTGCTCGCCAGCGCGCGGACCAGGAACGTCTTGCCGCAGCCCGGCGGCCCGTACAGCAGCACGCCGCGCGGCGGATCGACGCCGAGCCGCGCGAACGAGTCGGGATGCTGCAGCGGCCACAGCACGGCTTCGGTCAGGGCCTGCTTGGTCTCGACCATGTCGCCGACGTCGTCCAGGGTGACACTGCCGATCGCGAGTTCCTCGGTACCCGAGCGCGAGAGGGGACGGATCACCTCGAGCGCGCCGAGCAGGTCGTCGTGCAGCAGCACCGGATCCGTGTCGTCGCGGCTCGCCCGGGACGCCGCCCGCAGCGCCGCCTCCCGGCACAGAGCGGCGAGATCGGCGGCGACGAACCCGGGGGCGCGCGCGGCGATCGCGTCGAGCTTGAGCCCCTCGGACGGAACGGTGCGTAGCAGCACCTCGAGCAGCGCCCGGCGGGTCGCGCCGTCGGGCAGCGGCAGGTTGAGTTCGCGGTCGCAGATCTCGGGGGAACGCAGCCGCGAATCGACCGCATCGGGATGCGCGGTCGAAGCGATCAACGCGACGCCGGGGGTGTCGACGACGCGGCGCAGCACGTCGAGGATCAGCGTCGACACCGGTTCCGCGGGATCGGGGAGCAACGTGTCGATGTCGGTGATCAGCAGCACGCCACCGCCGGCCACGGCGTCGGCGGCGGCACCCACGCGACGGAGCCGTTCGTCGGCGGCGAGCGCACCGACCCCGGGGCCGTCGACCTCCACGACCTTCCGGTCGGCCAGGACCGCGCGGGCCAGCGTGGCCTTGCCGACTCCGGCGGGACCGGTGACGAGCACTCCCAGGTGCGGGGACGCGCCGAGGGTGCGCAGCAGGTCGGGTTCGTCGAGTGCCAGTTTCAGCCATTCGGTGAGCCGCGCGACCTGGGCCTGCACACCGACCAGGTCTTCCGGCGGCGGTGCGGCAGCGCGTTCCGGCGCGGTGAATCCCGCTTCGGTGCCGGCGAGCGCGGGTGCGTTCGGCGCGGGCGTCCCGGGGTGACTTCCCCAGGTCACCGCGGTGTTCGGTTGCACGCTGACCGGTCCGGCCGGGTCCACGGCGGTCACCGTCAGCAGTTCCGAGGTCCAGGCGACGCCGAACGTGCGCGACAGGGTGCGTGTGGTGTCGGCGCTGCTCGTCCCGGGACCGAGGTCGCGGGGCAGCAGCGACACGGCGTCACCGACGGTGACGACCTTCCCGAGCAGCGCCTGGCGCAGGGTCGTGTCGCTGATGGAGTGGGTGGCCCGCGACGACCCCGTGACGGAGACGGACCGGGCGCCGTACACGGTGACGGGTGCGACGACGACGGTGGCGTTCTCGCGCATGCCCGTGTTCGACATCGTGACGTCGTCGAGCAGGATCGTGCCGGTGGGGGTACCGGCGGGGGCGAGTCCGGCGACGGCCGCGGTCCGGCGGGAGCCGACCAGCGCGATCGCATCCCATTCGCGCAGTCCGAGCGCGGTCAGCGCTTCCGGGTGCAGGCGGACGACGCCGCGGCGTGCGTCTGCCGCGGAGGTGTTGAGCCGGACGGTCAGCACGAGTTCAGCGGTGGTCACCCCGCCGAGCCTAGAACGTACTCACCGTCCACGCGGGCGACGTAGCCCGAGGCGCGCCGAGGAACGATCCGCGGGCGCCGCGGTGCGGCGGATCACGACGCGGCGGGGCCGCAACGCGCGATGCTCGGCACGGATCGCGCGACGTTCGGACGGCTTGATGTCCCAGGTTTCCGGGCGCGCCGCGACCCACCGCTTGGAGCGGACCGCGAACGGGATGTGCGCGAGATACACGGCGACGAGCACGAGCATCAGCACGAACGGGTAGGTCACGAGCGCGGCCGCGGCGAGCGCGACGAGGACCAGCAGGACCACGGCCAGGCGCGGCGGCACGGACACCGACTTCATGGCGAGGGTCGGGATCGTGCTGACGACGAGCGCTGCGGTGAGCAGGGTCCAGGCCGCGACCACGGGATAGGAGGTCCACCAGCCGTCGCCCCACTGGATGTACGCGGCGATGGGGGAGAGCACGACGAGCGCACCCGCGGGGGCGGGCACGCCGACGAAGTACTCGCGTGCGTACGCGGGAACGCTGTCGTCCTCGAGGAGAGTGTTGAACCGCGCCAGGCGCAGCACCATGCTCACCGCGTACAGCAGCGTGATGATCCAGCCGAACGCGCTGCCGTCGAGCAACGTCACGTACAGCACGAGGGCGGGGGCGACGCCGAACGAGATCGCGTCGGACAGCGAGTCGAGTTCGGCGCCGATCTTGCTGGTGGCATCGAGCAGCCGCGCGATGCGCCCGTCGAGCGAGTCCAGGACCGCGGCGGCGCCGATCATGCCGAGCGCGGTGCCGAGCTCGCCGTCGAGCGCGAATTTCACCGCGGACAGACCCGCCGACAGCGCCAGGATCGTGATGACGCTGGGCAGCAGGCGCACCGCCTGGGGTCGTCCGCGGCGTTTGCGTTCCGGTTCGGGGGTGGTCAGCGGGGGATTCACGGGAGCTGAGCGATGACGGTTTCGGCACCGATGGTGCGCTGCCCGCGCTCGACGAGCAGGGTTGTTCCGGCCGGCAGATAGGTGTCGACGCGGGAGCCGAAACGGATCAGGCCGTAGGTGTCGCCGATCGGCAGGGTGTCGCCGACACCGGCGTCGCACACGATCCGGCGGGCGAGCAGGCCGGCGATCTGGACGACGGCGACCTGGTGGCCGTCACGGGTCTCGAGGAGCATGCTGTTGCGCTCGTTGACCTCGCTCGCGTCCGCCAGATCGGCGGAGAGGAACTTGCCCGGCTGGTGCACGACCTTGCGGACGGTGCTGCCGACGGGGCTGCGCTGCACGTGCACGTCGAGCACCGACAGGAAGATGCTCACGCGCGGCAACGGTTCGTTGCCCAGTCCGAGTTCGGCCGGGGGTACCGCGGTGTCGACGAGCGCGACCTCGCCGTCGGCGGGCGCCACGACGACGCCGACCCGGTTCGGCGGCACCCGGTGCGGA
>NZ_JBMBTE010000220.1:0-4545 GCF_048897285.1 Rhodococcus sp. O3 | reverse complement strand
GACGACGAGTGCGGCGATCGCGACAGGCGGTGTCGACCACTGCAGATCGCTCACCGAGAGACCCCCGCATGCACGGATGCACTGCTAGTGCACAGGTTTCTCCACAGGTGGGGATGAATCACAGTTGTGTAATCTCAGCGCCACTTCATGGTCATGATCAGCCCAACGACCATGAGACCGAATCCGATGAGGAAGTTGTACGCGCCCAGATCGTTCATCCACGAGATCTGCTCGGCGGCCAGGTAGTAGACGACCAGCCACAGCAGGCCCAGGATCATCAGCCCCAGCATCACCGCGACGTACACGGTGCTGGACGGCCCGGCCTTGACCTTGACGGGAGTGCGGCTCACCGACTTGAGCGGCTGATCGCTCTTCTTCCGGACCTTCGACTTGGGCATGATGTCCTCGCTCGTGCGGAACCGCCCGCGTGGCGGGCAGAGTAGGTTGGGCAGCTACGTTTCCAGTACACGCTAACGCAGACCGGCGAGGGGAGGCTCGGGTGCCCGACGGGCGGATACGCACGCTGGCCTGGGGTTCCGCGGTCCTGGCCGTGTCCCTGGTCGCCGGATTGCTGCTCGGCACCACCCGCGGCGTCTCCGACGGCGACGAACTGCGCGCCTCCGACTCCACCCGCCTGTCCGATCTCGTCCGGGCCGCGCAGCTACAGGTCGACGAACTCGGCGAACTGCGTGACGACCTCGCCGACCGCGTCGCCGCCCTGCAGAACCAGGCCGCGGCCACCGACGGCGACGTCGCGGACGTGCTGGCCGAGGCGGACGCCCTCGCGGATCCGGCAGGACTGACCGCCCGCCGGGGGCCGGGAATCACCGTCACCCTCACCGACGCGCCGCGCGGACCCGACGGCCGCTATCCGACCGACGCCGCACCCGACGACCTGGTGGTCCACCAGCAGGACGTGCAGAGCGTGCTCAACGCCCTGTGGGCGGGCGGCGCCGAGGCGATCGCGATGCAGGACCAGCGGATCGTCGCGACGTCGGCGCCGCGCTGCATCGGCAACACGCTGCTGCTGCACGGTCGCACCTATTCGCCGCCGTACGTGATCACCGCGCTCGGCGACCGCGCGCGGCTCGAGGCGGCCCTCGCCGCGGAACCGGGCATCAACGTGTACAAGCAGTACGCGGCGCGGTTCGGGCTGGGGTACACGCAGCACGCGTCGGACGATCTGACCGTCCCGGCCTACACCGGCAGCGCGACCGTTCGCTGACCGATCGGTACGCTTCCTCCCATGCGCATTCTCGTGGTCGACAACTACGACAGCTTCGTGTTCAACCTGGTCCAGTATCTGGGGCAGCTCGGAACGCGAGCGGATGTCTGGCGCAACGACGACGAACGCCTCACCGCGCCCGGCGCCCTCACGGCCGTCGCGAAGGACTACGACGGCATCCTGCTGAGCCCCGGCCCGGGCACCCCGGAACGGGCGGGAGCGAGCATCGACCTCGTGAAGGCGTGCGCGGACACCGAAACGCCGCTGCTCGGCGTGTGCCTGGGTCACCAGTCCATCGGGGTCGCGTTCGGCGCGACCGTCGACCGGGCCCCCGAACTGCTGCACGGCAAGACCAGCCTGGTGCACCACAACGGCACCGGTGTCCTCGCGGGCCTGCCCGATCCGTTCACCGCGACCCGCTACCACTCGCTGACGGTGCTGCCGGAGACGATGCCGGCCGAGCTGGAACCGACCGGGCACACCGAATCCGGTGTGGTGATGGCGTTGCGGCACACCCGGCTGCCGATCCACGGTGTCCAGTTCCACCCGGAGTCGGTCCTCACGCAGGGCGGTCACCGGATGCTCGCCAACTGGCTGGCGGTATGCGGACAGGCCCCGGAAGAAGGGCTCGTCGCGCAGCTCGAGGCCGAAATGGCCCGTGCTCTCGACGGTGGAGCGGCCTGACCGGACGGAACCGTCCCGGAACGAACGAAGGGGCTCGGGCATCACGCCCGAGCCCCTGCTCGTTCAAAGCTCCTACCGGATAGCGCTACCGGATTCCCAGTGCCCCGACCCCGACCGTGATGGTCTCGGTCTTGGAGATCTCCGAGCCCGGAGGCTGCTGCTGCGTGATGACCATGCCGACCAGTTCCGGGGCGAGCGTCGCCTCGCGGGTCTGCTGCAGCTGCGAGGCCGATCCCGTCCAGCCTGCGGCCCGCAGCGCGGCCAGCGCCTCGGACACCGACCGGTTCGTGATCACCGGCATCTCGACGCGGTCACCGTTGGACACCTGGATCGTGACGGTCTGGCCCTTCGTGGCGTTGGCGCCGCCCGCCGGGCTGGTCGAGACGACGGTGCCCTCGGTCTGACCGGACTCGACCTGCTCCACCACGACGGTGAAGCCGGCGCTCTCGATGTTCTCCCGCGCGACGTCGAGGGTCTGGCCGGCCACGTTCGGTACCCGGACCTGCTCCGGCCCGGAACCCAGGGTGACGGTGACGGCGCTGTCGCGGTCGACGCTGCTGCCGGACGACGGCTCCTGCTTGACGATCGTGTCTACCTGCGCCTCCGTGGAGGGTGCCTTCAGCACGTTCGTGTCGAGCCGGAGCCCGACCTCGGAGAGTGCCTCCGCGGCCTCCTGCCGGCTCATCCCGCTCAGTCTCGGGACCTCGACCTGCTCGGGCCCGCTGGACACCTCCAGCGTCACCGTCGAGTTCTCCTCGACCTGGGAGCCGGCGACCGGGCGGGTGTTGATGACGTTGCCGGTCGCGACCACCGCGTCCGGTTTCGGCTGTACGGTCACGCGGAAACCCGCGTCCTGGAGCTGGGCCTCGGCGACTTGCTGTGCGAGATTCCGCACGTCGGGCACGGCGACCTGCGCCGCGGACGATCCGGGTCCCAGCGTCCACAGGAACAACCCGACGATGCCGACGATGACCGCCGCGGCCAGACCCAGCAGGATGCGTTTGGCGACCGCGCCGCCACCACCGGATCCACCCGACGATGCCGCCCCGGCCGGGGCCGCGCTGTCCCGGTAGTTCGAGCCGGTGTCGACGGCACCGAGGAATGTGGTGCGCTCGTCGTCGGTCATCACCATCGGTGCGCTGGGCCGCTGCCCGCTGAGCACCCGGATCAGGTCGCTGCGCATCTCGGCGGCGCTCTGGTACCGGTTGGCGGGGTTCTTCGCCATCGCCTTGAGGATCACCGAATCCAGTTCCGGCGGCACCGCGGCGTTCACCGACGACGGCAGCGGCGGATCCTCCCGCACGTGCTGGTAGGCCACCGCGACCGGTGAATCACCCTTGAAGGGAGGTTCGCCGGTGAGGATCTCGAAGAGCACGCAGCCCACCGAGTACACGTCGGAGCGGGCGTCGACCTGCTCGCCCCGCGCCTGTTCGGGCGACAGGTACTGGGCGGTGCCGATCACCGCGGCCGTCTGCGTCATCGGGCTCGCCGCGTCCGAGATGGCGCGGGCGATGCCGAAGTCCATGACCTTCACGGCGCCGGCCTTGTTGATCATGACGTTCGCGGGCTTGACGTCGCGGTGCACGATCATGTTGCGGTGGCTGAAGTCCAGGGCCGCGCAGACGTCGGCGATGATCTCCATCGCCCGCTTCGGCGCCATCGGACCCGTGCCCCGCACGATGTCGCGCAGCGTCTCGCCCTCGACGTACTCCATGACGATGTACGGCAGCGGCCCGGTCTCGGTCTCGGCCTCACCGGTGTCGTAGACGGCGACGATCGCCGGGTGGTTCAGGGCCGCCGCGTTCTGCGCTTCCCGGCGGAACCGCAGGTAGAACGTGGGGTCGCGGGCGAGATCGGCGCGCAGGACCTTGATCGCCACGTCGCGACCGAGCCGGAGATCGCGAGCCAGGTGAACCTCGGACATGCCACCGAAGCCGAGGATCTCACCCAGCTCGTAGCGGGAGGAGAGCTTACGCGGTGTGGTCATCACGTTCCTGTTTCCGGCTCGGTGTTCGAATTCGTATTGTCGTCGGCCCCGGGTTCGACTTCCCCGCCACCGTCCTCACCCCCGGTACCGCCTCCGCCGACCGGTTCGGTCGTGGTGGTGGTCGTGGTCGTGGGGGCGGTGGTGGTCGTGGTCGTTGTCGTGGTCGTTTCCGGAGTCGTGGTGGTCGGTTCCGGAGTGGTCGTCGGCGGGGTCGTGGTCGTCGTCGGCGGTGTGGTGGTCGGCGGGATCGTCGTCACCGGTGGTGGCACCGGGATCGTCGGCTCCTCGGTCGTCGTGGTCACCGGTGGCCGCGTCGTGGTGGCCGTCGGCCGGGGCGTCGGGGTGATCTGCGTCGTCGGCGACGGACCGGGCACCGGTTCGTCCGAGCCGGCCCGGTCGAACAGCACGACGCCGAGCGCGATCGCCGCTAGCGCGATCGCGACGCCTGCGGCCCACAGCAGCGCCTTCGAGGAGCGGCCGCCCCCGGAATCGCCGATCGGGGGCTGCGTGCCCGTCGCATAGTTCGGTCCCGTGTACGGGGTCTGCGGCGGCGGGGTCGCCCCCGAATACACGTCGCCGGTGTAGGCCTGCGGCGGCGTCGTCATGGCCCGGGTGGCCGCAGTGGGCGGTGCCGTGCCCGGCACCCCGG
>NZ_JBMBTE010000219.1:0-4573 GCF_048897285.1 Rhodococcus sp. O3 | reverse complement strand
CCCCGTGACGATCGGGGTGCCCGCGACAGCCGAGGTCACGGCCCGGATCGGCGCGAGGGCGGCGCACGTCGTCGTGGCGGCGAGGGCGGTTTCGGACCCGGACGGGGTCGCGAGGGTGTGCCCCCGCAGCGTCGGGATGCCCGACCGGACGAGCCGGATCTGCCGGACGATGTCGAGGCCTCGGAGCTGGATCCGACGATCCGTCGCGACCTGCTGAGCCTGGACAAGTCGAACGCGAACACCGTCGCTCGGCACCTGGTGATGGCCGGCAAGCTCATCGACGACGATCCGCGACTCGCGCTCGCGCACGCTCGGGCGGCACGGCAGCGTGCCGGTCGCATCGCCGTGGTCCGCGAGGCCGCGGGCATCACCGCCTACCACGCCGGTGAATGGGCCGAGGCCCTCTCCGAGCTGCGCGCTGCCCGCCGCATGTCGGGCGGTCCCGGCCTGCTGGCGGTGATGGCCGACTGCGAACGCGGACTCGGCCGGCCGGAGCGTGCCATCGAACTCGGTCGCAGCGAGGAAGCCCGTGCCCTGACCGGGGACGAGGCCAGCGAGCTGCGCATCGTCGTGGCCGGTGCCCGCATGGACCTCGGCCAGTACGATCAGGCCGTCGTCACGTTGCAGACCCCGGACCTCGACGAATCCCGGACCGGGACCGCTGCCGCACGCCTGTTCTACGCCTACGCGGACGCGCTGGTGGCGGCCGGTCGCACGAAGGACGGCGTCAAGTGGTTCCTCAACGCGGCCGCCGCCGACCTCGACGGCGAAACCGACGCCGAGGAGCGGGTGGCGGAACTGACCGGCGAGGATCTGTGACCGATCGAGTATCCGCACGCGCGGACGCCCGGACCGCGGCGGGTACGTTGCGGTCGGCGTACGACGTGCTGCTGCTCGATCTCGACGGCACCGTCTACCGCGGGGCTGATCCCGTCCCCGGGGCGGTGGAGGCGCTGACCGGCGGTGACGACCGGCTGTTCTACGTCACCAACAACGCCAGTCGCCGGCCCGGTGACGTCGCCGCACACCTGCGCGACCTGGGCTTTTCCGCCGACGAGTCGACGGTGGTGACCAGTTCGCAGTCCGCCGCCCGTCTGCTCGCCGAGCGTGTCCCCGCCGGTGCCGCAGTCCTCGTCGTGGGAACCGAGGCGCTGTCCGAGGAGATCACCCACGTCGGCCTGAGGCCGGTGCGTTCCGCGGACGAGCGGCCGGTCGCCGTCGTGCAGGGACATTCCCCGGACACCGGCTGGCCGATCCTCGCCGAGGCGACCCTCGCGATCCGGGCCGGCGCGCTGTGGGTGGCGACGAACGTCGACTCCACGCTGCCGACCGAACGGGGGCTGGTGCTGGGCAACGGCTCGATGGTCGCCGCGGTGCGGTCGGCCACCGGCGCGGAACCGGTGGTGGCGGGCAAGCCCGCCGCGCCGCTGCTCGAGCATGCCATCGCCCGCAGCGCCGCGGGCCGCCCGCTGGTCGTCGGTGACCGGCTCGACACGGACATCGAAGGTGCGGTCGCCGTCGGCGTCGATTCGCTGCTGGTCCTCACCGGGGTGAGCACCGTCGCGGATCTGCTGCGGGCTCCGTCGCGGCAGCGGCCTACCTATGTCGCGGACTCGCTGAGCTGCCTCGACGTCGAGGCCGGGGCGTTGCGTGTCGGCGCCGTCGGGACGTGGAGCGCAATCGTCGACGGCCGCGACCTCCGGCTCGAGGCGTCCGGGCCGGTCGACCCGATGGCGGCGCTGCGGGCTGTGCTTCCGGTGGCGTGGGCGAACCCGGACTTCGAACGTGTGGTCGGGGTGAACGACGCGGCCCGCTCCTCGATCGAGGCGTGGAGCGCGGGTGCCTGATCCGGTCGTGCCGCGTGTCCGGTGGGTCGGTGATGCACTAGCGTGGTCAGCGATGAGCACGTCGATTCCACGCCCAGGCCAGCATCTCCCCGGCTCCCAGCCGGGTATCGAACCGGACCGGCTCCACGCCGCGGTGGACGGGCTGCTGACCCGCGCCCGGGACGCGGCCGGGGACGGCCACGACCGGGCGGTCGCGATCTCGCGGCAGGCCCAGTTGCTCGAGCAGGCCCACGACGTGCTGGTGCAGGCCCTCGCGACCGTGGACAAGGTCTGACGTGGCGCGCCGGGCACGGGTAGATGCGGAACTGGTGCGGCGCGGGCTGGCCCGCTCACGCGAACACGCCAGCGAACTGATCGCGGCGGGCCGGGTGCTGATCGCCGGCAGCGTCGCCACCAAACCGGCGACCGCAGTCGAGCCGGGCACACCCCTGCTGGTCACCGAGGTCACCGACGAGGTGTCCTGGGCGTCACGCGGGGCACACAAACTGCTCGGGGCGCTGGAGGCGTTCGCACCGCAGGGGCTGAAGGTCACCGGACGCCGCTGCCTCGACGCGGGCGCGTCCACCGGCGGATTCACCGATGTGCTGCTGCACGAGGGCGCCCGGGAGGTCGCCGCAGTGGACGTCGGATACGGCCAGCTCGTGTGGCGGCTGCAGTCCGACGACCGCGTCCACGTGTTCGATCGAACAAACGTGCGTAATATCGACGCCGAGCAGATCGGCGGTCCGGTCGAGCTGGTGGTGGCGGACCTGTCGTTCATTTCGCTGAAGCTGGTGCTGCCGGCGTTCGTGCGCTGTGCCGCCCCCGGGGCCGACCTGCTGCCGATGGTCAAACCGCAGTTCGAGGTGGGGAAGGAACGCGTGGGCAGTGGCGGTGTCGTGCGGGATCCGGCGTTGCGGACCGAAGCGGTGCTCGACGTCGCCCGCGAAGCCCAGACCCTCGGTCTGCGCACGATCGGCGCGGTGGCGAGCCCGCTGCCCGGTCCGTCCGGCAACGTCGAGTACTTCCTGTGGTTGCGTGCCGATGAGCCCGGCCCCGCGGAACTCGAGCCGTCGGTGATCGAACTCGTCGAACGTGCGGTGCAGGAAGGACCCCAGTGACCACAGCAACCGGTGACACGGCCACCGCGCCGCGCCGGGACATCCTGCTCGTGTCGCATTCCGGGCGCGGCGAGATCGCCGAGACCGCGCAACGCGTCGCGGCGATCTTCGGCGAGGCGGGGATCGGGCTCCGGGTCCTCGCCGAGGAGGCCGACAGCACCGGCCTCGGGGCGGTCGCCGCTCCGGACGGGCAGGTCCGCATCGTCGAGTCCGGACCGGACGCGGCGGTCGGCTGCGAGATGGTGATCGTGCTCGGCGGGGACGGCAGCTTCCTGCGGGCCGCGGAACTGGCGCAGTACGCGGCGGTGCCGGTGCTCGGCATCAACCTGGGCCGGATCGGGTTCCTCGCCGAGGCCGAGGCCGAGCACCTCGAGGAGGCGCTCGCGCAGGTCGTGCGCCGCGAGTACCGGATCGAGCACCGCATGACGCTCGACGTGATGATCCGGGTCGACGACGAGATCGTCGATCGTGGGTGGGCGCTGAACGAGGCGAGCGTCGAGAACAAGTCGCGGCTCGGAGTACTGGAAGTGGTGCTCGAGGTCGACGGACGGCCGGTGTCGTCGTTCGGGTGCGACGGTGTCCTCGTCGCCAGCCCGACCGGTTCGACCGCCTACGCGTTCTCGGCCGGCGGACCGATCGTGTGGCCGGAACTCGAAGCGCTGCTGGTGATTCCGAGCAACGCGCACGCTCTGTTCGCGCGCCCGCTGGTGACGAGCCCGGAGTCGCTCATCGCCGTGGAGACGTTGCGCGGCAGCCACGACGGTCTCGTGTTCTGCGACGGTCGCCGCACCCTGGAGCTGCCGGCCGGGGGCCGCGTCGAGGTGGTGCGCGGCAAGCATCCGGTGCGCTGGATTCGGTTGGACTCGGCGCCGTTCGCGGACCGGATGGTCCGCAAGTTCGAACTTCCGGTGAAGGGCTGGCGAGGAAGGAAACTCTGACGTGCTCGCTGAGATTCGGATCGACAACCTGGGTGTCATCTCCGAGGCGAGCGCCCAGTTCCACGACGGTTTCACGGTGCTGACCGGCGAGACGGGCGCGGGCAAGACGATGGTGGTCACCAGCCTGCACCTGCTGTCCGGCGCCCGCGCGGATCCGGCCCGGGTGCGGGTCGGGGCCGATCGCGCCGTCGTCGAGGGCCGATTCGCCGTCGACGCCGACGAGACCGCGGGCGCGCTGCCCAGTCACGTCGAACGGGAGATCGCCCGGCTGCTCGAGGCGGCCGGAGCCGAACGTGACGAGGACGGCAGCATCATCGCGGTGCGCACGGTCGGCCGGGACGGGCGCTCCCGTGCCCATCTGGGCGGCCGCAGTGTCCCGGTCGGGGTGCTCGCCGAGTTCACCGACCCGCTGTTGACGGTGCACGGCCAGAACGACCAGCTCCGGCTGCTGCGTCCCGACCAGCAGCGCGCCGCCCTCGACCGGTTCGCCGGCAAGGCGGTACTGCCGCTGCTCGCCGCCTATCAGCAGAACCGGAGCAAGTGGCTGGCCGCGCGCGCCGAGCTGCTCGAGCGCACCGAGCGGTCGCGGGAGCTCGCGCAGGAAGCGGACCGGCTGCAGTTCGGCCTGGACGAGATCGAGCGGGTCGACCCGCAACCCGGCGAGGACGTCCGGATCGTCGCGGAGGTG
>NZ_JBMBTE010000218.1:0-4617 GCF_048897285.1 Rhodococcus sp. O3 | reverse complement strand
TGGACCTGCCGGACGCCGTGCGCAGCATCGCCGGGACCGTCGTCGACGCGGCCGACGCGATCGTGCTCGACCGTCCGTGGCTCGCCGCCGTCATCCCCGCGGAGCGGATCGTGATGGGCACCACGGCGACTGCGGGTGCGCTCGCCGAACTGCTCGACCTCCCGCTCGCGTCCGACACGGTGTCCGCCGAACCGACCGGGCCGGGCCGGGCCACCGAATGGTCGCGGGAACCGCAGGCCGTGCTCGCCGCCGCGACCACCGGGGTTGCCCTGCCCCGGGGACCGCTGACCGTTCACGAGCGGCTCGTCGTGAGCTGTTCGGGTGCGGTGACGGGGGAGCGCGAGGTGGCCTGGTGGGTGGACCGATCCGGCACCACCCACTGCACGCCCGCCGGGTTCGCCGCAGCCGTCGCGAGTGGTGGTGCCGGGTCGTGAGCGTCGACGTCGCGGTACTCGACTGGATGCTCGGCGTCCGGGAGCCGCCGATCACGACCGCCGTCACCGTCGTCACCCACACCGGCGGCACGGTGGGGGTCACGATCCTCGCGATCGTCGCGACCCTGCTGCTGATGCGTGCGTCGCGGCCGCAGGACGCGCTGCTCGTCGCCGGCGCGGTTCTCACCGGCTGGCCCGTGATGAGCCTGCTCAAGCTGCTGTTCGGTCGTGCCCGGCCGCCGCAGCCGGAGCGGCTGGTGGACCTGTCGACGCACTCGTTCCCGTCCGGCCACGCGATGATGTCGGCGATCCTGGCGGTCACGCTCGCGGCCGTCCTCGCCCGGTCCACGCGTCCGCAGGGCCCGTGGCGCGCGGGGCTCTATGCCGGTCTCGCCGGCTACACCGTGGCCGTCGGACTCTCCCGCGTCTACCTCGCGGCGCACTGGCTGACCGACGTCGTGGCCGGCTGGATCCTCGGATCGCTGTGGGCCCTGCTGTGGGTGTGGTTGGTCACGCGGGTGCGCATCCGTCGCTGACGCGGCGACCGCGCGGCCGGATCCGTCAGTTCAGCCCGACCTGTGCCCCGCGCCGGCCGCGGCGCGCGGCGCGCCGCTGAACGAGAAAGAGCGCAGATCCCAGCAGCCCCACCACGATTCCGGCCACGCACACCGGAAGCGCCGCCGACCAGCGGTCTCCGACGACGAGAACGACGATCGTCGCGACGACCCACGCGACGGTGCCGAGAGCGAGCGCGGGCCGGGGATCGGCGAGGCGTCGGACCTGCGCGGCCACGTCATCTGCGTCTTTCACAATTTGCAGACTAGTAGTTCCGCGCTGCAATAATCTCCCGGTTGCTACTCGAGCAAATCTTCTCCGGAGTGGATATTCGACATGGCCGTAGGCACCGGTTTACTGGACACCTATTTCAAGATCACCGAACGTGGTTCGACGGTGTCCCGGGAAGTCCGCGGCGGTGTGGTCACCTTCGTCGCGATGGCCTACATCGTGGTGCTCAATCCGCTCATCCTCGGTAGCTTCTCGCCCGAGGACGCCACCGCCAAGGTCGACGTGCTCGGCAACATCCTGCCGATCAACCAGGTCGCCGCGGTCACGGCACTCGTCGCCGGACTGATGAGCATCGTGTTCGGCATCATCGCCAACTATCCGTTCGCGCTCGCCGCGGGCCTGGGCATCAACAGCCTGCTCGCGGTGACCATCGCGCCGCAGGTGACGTGGCCCGAGGCGATGGGCCTGGTCGTCATCGACGGCATCATCATCGTGGTGCTCGCACTGACCGGATTCCGCACCGCGGTGTTCAATGCGATTCCGCCGGAACTCAAATCGGCCATCGCCGCCGGCATCGGTGCGTTCATCGCGTTCATCGGCCTCGTCGACGCCGGTTTCGTCCGCCGCATCCCCGACGCCGCCGGTACCACCGTGCCCGTCGGTCTCGGCATCGACGGCTCGATTGCGTCGTGGCCCACCGCGGTGTTCGTCTTCGGTGTGTTGCTGATGGGTGTTCTGGTCGTGCGCAAGGTGCGTGGCGGCCTGCTCATCGGCATCGTGATCACCACGGTGGTCGCGGCGATCGTCGAGGCGCTCACCGACGTCGGACCGTCGATGGGCACAAACCCGAAGGGCTGGAACCTGAGCACCCCCGAGGTGCCCGGGCAGGTGGCCGGCATGCCCGATCTGAGCCTGGTCGGTGATGTCGACCTGTTCGGCGCCTTCACCCGCATCGGCGTGATCGCCGCGACCCTGCTCGTGTTCACCCTGGTGCTCGCGAACTTCTTCGACGCGATGGGCACCATGACCGGCCTGGGTAAGGAAGCCGGTCTGGTCGACAAGGACGGCAACCTGCCCAACGTGGGCCGCGCCCTCGTCGTCGAGGGCACCGGCGCCATCGTCGGTGGCGCTGCCTCGTCGTCGTCGAACACCGTGTTCGTCGAGTCCGCGTCGGGTATCGCCGACGGCGCCCGCACCGGCCTGGCGAACGTCGTCACCGGTGTGCTGTTCCTCGCCGCGATGTTCCTCACGCCGCTGTACGAAATGGTGCCGATCGAGGCGGCCGCGCCCGCCCTGATCGTCGTGGGCGCCCTGATGATCGGGCAGGTCCGGGACATCGACTTCAGCAAGTTCGAGGTCGCGTTGCCGGCGTTCTTGACGATCCTGGTGATGCCCTTCACCTACTCGATCGCCAACGGCATCGGCGTGGGCTTCATCACCTGGGTGGTGCTGCACGCGGCCAGCGGGAAAATCCGCACGCTACATCCGCTGATGTGGGTCGTAGCAGCATTGTTCACGGCATATTTCGTGGTGGATCCCATCACCAACGTGCTCACCTAGAACATGTGTCGGTAGTTTCCATGGCATAACGTATTGTGCTCGCCATGACATCGGAAACACGTGCACTGGCGGGCGATCTCGCCCTGGCTGTCGTGCGCCTGACGCGTCATTTGCGGGGGAGACGCACCGATTCGCGAGTGTCCCTGACCCAGCTGTCGGCCATGTCGACGCTGAGTCAGGATGGAGCGATGACCCCCGGGGCACTTGCCGCGCGTGAGAAGGTCCAGCCACCGTCGATGACACGCGTCATCGCATCACTCAACGATCTCGGTTTGGTGGAGCGCACACCGCATCCGACCGACGGCCGTCAGATCATCGTCGACCTGTCCGAGGCGGGGCGGGAACTGTTGCGCGACGAAGCGCAGGCACGGGAGGCGTGGCTGACGGAGCGGCTGCAGCAGCTCGATCAGAAGAGTCTCGACACGTTGCGCGACGCGGTGGGCATCCTCACCACGCTCGTCACCGAGGACAAGTAGCCGCCTGCTCGTCGGTACGGCGGCGGCGACCGTGCCGCACCCGTACCGACGAGACCATCACCGCTTCGCTGCGGACGGTCGTCGCCGCCTGTGACGGGACGGTCGTCGACGCAGCGCTCCCGGTCTCGCGCGAAGCGGCCCTGCAGCGCGATATTCCGGTGGACCCGCATTCCCTCGCCCCGACGCCCGCAAGCCAGGTGTGAACTGGGACAATGGGCGACGTGGTTCACGTCATCGACATCGACGATCCCGCCGACCTGCGGCTGGACGACTTCCGCGATCTCAACTCCTCCGATCGCCGTCCCGATCTCCCGGGCGGCAAGGGGCTGGTCATCGCGGAGGGCGTGTTCGTCGTGCAGCGCATGCTCGACTCGCGGTTCACGCCCAACAGCCTGCTGGGCGTCGACCGCCGGCTAGGGGAACTCGCCGACGACCTGCGCGATGTCGACGTGCCGTACTACCGCACCTCCGCCGAGGTGATGGCCGAGGTGGTCGGGTTCCACCTGAACCGGGGTGTTCTCGCCGCCGCGTCCCGCCCCGAACCCCTCGACCTCGAGGACGTGCTCGAAAAGGCGACGACCGTCGCGGTGCTCGAGGGCGTCAACGATCACGAGAACATCGGCTCGATGTTCCGCAACGCCGCCGGCCTCGGCGTCGACGCCGTGCTCTTCGGCAAGGGCTGCGCCGATCCGCTGTACCGCCGCGCGGTGCGCGTGTCCATGGGCCACGTGCTGCGTGTGCCGTTCGCACACGTGCCGAACTGGCCGCACGACCTCGATCTGCTGCGCGGTCGCGGTTTCCAGTTGATCTCGCTCACCCCGAACCCTCGGGCTGTTACCCTCGCCGAAGCGATGACGGGGGAGAAGGTGGCTTTGTTGCTCGGTGCCGAAGGTCCGGGACTGACCGAGCACGCGATGCGTGCCACCGACGTGCGGGCGCGCATCCCCATGGCGCCGGGCACCGATTCGCTCAATGTCGCGACCGCCGCGGCCATGGCGTTCTACGAGCGGGTGCGGATCCCGAGATGACTCGCTCCGCTCCGTCGGCGACGCCGTGGGCAACCGGTCTGACCCTCACGGCGTTCGCGCTCGCCGTCACCGTGGTGACGGTCGTCGCGTTCGGTTCGGTGCTGGTGGGCATCAGTCCGGTGCTCGCCTTCGGCGTCAATCTGGTCGCCGGCGCGGGTGCCGCCCCGACCCTGTGGGTGTGGAGCCGGATTCCGTTGTGGCGCTGGGTGGCTGTGGGTGTCGCCGCGGGCATTCCCCTCGGCTGGCTGATCCTGCTGACGTCGTTGTGATCTCCGGTCCGGCCGTCAGCGGCGGAGTCCCCACCAGCGACGTCGCCGTCGTTCCGGCGGTGGA
>NZ_JBMBTE010000217.1:0-4769 GCF_048897285.1 Rhodococcus sp. O3 | reverse complement strand
CTCCGGGGCCGTCGCCAGCCCGCGGGCGCACCGCACGCGGTCGGGGGTGTCGACGCAGCTGCCGCGGCCCGGGAACTCCTGGCTCAGCTGCCAGCCGAGCACCTCCGCGCCGTCCGGGACCGGCGGCAGCACGATGCGCCGCCGGATGTCGATGCGCTGCGGGTTCTCGCGGTCGGTGAAGTCGTCCACCGCGACCTCGGTGATCCCGAACTGGCTCCCGGCGGTGCCGTCCTCGGTGTGGGTGGCGGTGATGCGGATCCACGTCGTGGTCCCCAGCGGCAACGCGATCGTCTGTTCGCGGCCGGGTTTCTCGACCCGGACGGCGGCGGTGCCGCGGTCGGTTTCCAGCTCCAGCCACTTGACGGGCGAGCCCAGCGCGCCGGGGCTCGTCGTCAGGTGCAGCATGCCGGCCTCGATCGGGGTGTCGAGGTCGAGCTGCAGCCACTGTCCGACCGCGGATTCGAGGCCGTTGCTGTGCCAGCCGGTGGTGGGGTCCCCGTCGAGGACGGCGGCCGGTCCGCTGCCCGGGGAGGTTCCGCCGAGCTGCGTGGCGTCGGACGCGGCGCTGGAGACCCCGATGCGCGCGCCTTCCCATTCGGCGCGGACGAGGTCGGTGTCGGCCACCGGGTAGTCCGGCACCAGGTTGTGGGTGCGTCGGGGATCGTCGGCGGCCCGGATCGTCGACGAGTGGTAGTCCACCTGCCCGTAGTCGGTTTCGCGGTCGGTGGGCGTGTCGGTGACGACCACCCCGTCGACGGGCAGCCCGGCCCGTTGCGCGTCCGCGGCCAGCAGCACCGGGCCGGGCAGCGGCGGCTCGCCGCCGGCGAGCTGCAGCAGCGATTCGGGGCCGCCCTGCACCCGCGGAACCGACGCGGCGTCGACCACATACGGGCCGACGGGCGAGAATCCCGGCACGTCGACGCGGTAGATCTCGATCGCCGGATAGGCGGGCTGCAGATCGGCGTCCGCGACGAAGTCCTCGCCGAGCTCGCGGCGGATGTCCGGACCGAACTCGGCGACCCGCACCAGGCCGGGGGAGCCGTCGAGGGCGCGGTGGACCAGTGCGCTGCGCGCGGCCGGGGACGTGTCGGGATCCAGATCGTTGCGGACGACCACGTAGCCGATGCCCTGGCCGCGCAGCGTGGCGGCGAGCCCGTCGGAGGGCCGGCCGTCGGCGATGAGCCGTTGCACCGAGTCGAGGGCGCGGATCGCGCCGGGCGGCACCAGCGGCACCGCGTCGCGGGACACCCACGGTGATTCGGCCAGGGCCTGGATCGGTTCGTCGCGGGTCAGACCCCAGATCTGGCTGCCGAACGGGGCACCAGGCACGATCAACGCGCGTTCGCCGCGGTCGGAAGTGTTCTCGCCGAGCCACGCCGCGGTCTCGTGCCAGTATCCGGGGACCTCGTCGTAGGCGCCGCGCGGCGCGAGCTTGCCGGTCCACGCCAGGGAGGTCGCGAGGGTCGCGGCGACCAGGATCAGGGTGGTGAACGCGACCATCGGGTCCCGTTCGGGATGCGCGAAGGCGACGCGGGCGCGTCCCCACGGCACCGACCCGGGCAGCGGCACCCGCCGCAGCAGGTGGGCCAGGCCCAGGACCAGCGGCAGCCGCACCAGCGGTTCGAGTTTGTGGACGTTGCGCAGCGCCGCCCCGCCGGAGTCGAGGAACAGACGCACCTGCTCGGCGAACGGGGAACCGAGCTCACCCACGTAGCCCGCGCCGAGCCCGGCCACCCCGACGAACAGGATCAGCGTCAGCCGGCCGCGCGCCGGCATCGAGCGCATCGCCAGACCGGCCATGCCCGCGGCGGCGAGGAGACCGGTCACGAGGACCGCGGCCGGCTGCGTCACGAGCACCGCCCCGGCGATGCGTTCGGGGGAGACGAACGGTGTCCAGCTGTCGGTGCCGCGCAGGATCTCCGCCAGCGACGCCCACTCTGTGGTGACACCGGACGATTCGATGTAGTCGAGGAAGGGCGGACTGACCTTGCCGAGCAACAGCAGCGGCACCATCCACCACAGCACCGCGACGATGCAGCACGGGATCCACCGGATCGTGAAGTGCCACCACGCCCGCCCGGGCCGGTGCGCGAGCCACCACAGGCCGGCGACGAGACAGGCCGCGGCGGTCGCGACCGCGTTGATCGCACCCATCAGCGCCACCGCGACCGCGGACTGCGCGGCCAGCTGCAGGGCCGAACGCCCGGAATCGCCGCGCGCGTACCGGACCACGGGCAGCAGCACCCACGGCGCCAGCATCATCGGCAGGGTTTCCGACGAGATCGACCCGAGGGTCGTCAGGACCCGCGGGGACAGCGCGAACACCACGGCGGCGAGAACCCGGGAACTGCGGCTGCCGATGCCCAGTGCTTCGGCGAGCCGCACGATGCCCCAGAATCCGGCGATCAGCAGCAGTGCCCACCAGATCCGCTGGGTGATCCACGGGGGCACGTGCAGGATCTGCCCGGCCGCGAAGAACGTGCCGTGCGGGAAGAAGTAGCCGTACGCCTGGTTCTGGACCTGCCCGAGCGGGGCGATGCTGCTCCACTGGTGGGATGCGCGGGCCAGGAACCCCAGCGGATTCTGCGTCAGGTCGTATTTGGTGTCGGCCACGATGAGGCCGGGGACCTGCGCGAACGCAAGTACGAACGCCACCGCGGCGGCCGCGTACAACCACCGACGTGACAAGGGTTCGGCGGACGGCCCCGGATCGTGCGGGGCCGTCACGCCGGAGGAAGTGCGTGAACTCGCAGCGTTGCCGGCGCCGTCAGCGGCTGCCGTACTCAACCTGGTTCAGAAGGGAGGAATCGGCGTTGCCGCTGCGGTCGATCTCCGGGCGGGTGTTGTCCTGTACCGCGGCGGTCACACCGAATACCGCTGCAGCACCGAGAACGGCGCCGATCACAGCGCTGCCCAGGCCGGGTCCAAGGAACTTCGCCATGCCCATCTCCCCATCGTCAAAACGTCGGCGCGGGACGTCCCCGCGCCGTTTCGCACCGCGTCAAGGTATCACCCGTGTCACACGGTATGTCCGTACTGTGCCACCGACTACAGGCCGAGCGTGCCGAGCAGTGTCCGCAACTTCGCGGTCGTCTCGTCGAGTTCGGCGTCGGGGTCCGAATCGGCGACGATCCCGCCGCCCGCCCACGCGAGGGCACGCAGCCCGTCGGAGCTGATCTCCGCGCAGCGGATCGCGACCAGCCAGTCGCCGTCACCGGCGGCGTCGCACCAGCCGACGGCACCGCCGTAGAAGCGGCGATCGCCCTCGACGGCCCGGATCGTGGCGAGCGCGGCCTCGGTGGGGGTACCGGCGACCGCGGGTGTCGGATGCAGCACCGTCGCGAGGGTCAGGGCGTCGGTCGCCGGGTCGCGCAGGGTCCCGGTGATCGGGGTCGCCAGATGCCACACGTCGGGGGTGCTCGTCAGCACCGGGGTCTCGCGGACGTCGAGGTCGGTGCACAGCGGACCGAGACGGTCGCGGATCCACGCGGTGACGAATGCGTGCTCGGCGAGGTTCTTCGCGGACGCGAGGAGGTCGCGGCCGGCTGCCTCGTCGGCGGCGGGGTCGGCGCAGCGCGCGGCGGTCCCGGCGAGCGGGCGGCACGTGACGGTGCTGCCGCGCCGGCTCACCAGCACTTCCGGGGTCGCGCCGACGAGGGTGTGCCCCCAATAGCGTTCGCCGGCGGCGCTGAGGTCCACGGCATAGGTCGCGGCCGTCGGGTGCCGGGCGACCATGCGCGCGGCGACGGAGAGGGGGTCGAGCGGCTCGTCGGCGTCGAGCGCGACCGACCGTGCGGCGACGACCTTGCCGAACTCGCCGAGTTCGAGCCGTTCGATCAGTGCCCGTACCCGCGCGACGTGGATGCGCGGGTGCGGGTTCTGCGCGGCGACCCGCACCGGCGGCAGTGCGTCGATGTCCTGGGGTGGGGTCCACGGCCCGTCGGTGACGGTGCTCTCCTCGGGCTGCATCAGCGCCGGCGGGCGTTCCGGGTCGAAGGGCAGGGCCCCGACGATCAGGTCGGCCTCGTCGCGTCGCAGTGCCCGTGACGCCTCGGCGGCGGTGTCGTACAGGCGTCTGATTCCGGTGGTGCGGAGGGTGCGCTCCGGGCGCGAGAGAAGGAAGCCGTCCATGATCGCTCGACGATATCGCCCGGCGGCGACGGCGGTGCGCCTAGCGTCCCGGCGGCACGATCAGCACCGGCCGGTGACTGTGGCGCAGCACGTGGTCGGCGACGGAGGACTGCAGCAGGGACCGCAGCCCGGTGGTGCCGCGGGTTCCGGTGACGATGATGTCCACGTCGAGTTCGTCGGCGGCCTCGATGATGGAGGTCCACACCGCGTTGACGATCTCGATGGTGCGTCCCTCCGCCTGCAGTCCCGCCGCGCGCGCCAGCTCGAGACCTTCGGAGTTGGTGACCTTGGCGTCGGTGAGCGCCACGTCCTCGCTGTCCTCGTCCGGTACCCATTCGGGTTGCATCACCCCGGACAGCCCGGACATCCGTGCGGCCTGGCGCACCATGGGTTCCCACGCGGTGACGACGACGGCGCGGCAGGACTCGAGGAAGCGGCCCGCGTATTCGACGGCGCGCTTGGAGTTTTCGGAACCGTCGTAGGCAATGAGGATCAGATCTGCGGGCATCGCACACCCCTTGGGTCGAAACCGGCTGCTCGGGGTGCACATTACCGTTCCCGGCGGGCTGTGGGAGCCGACTGTGCGATGGTCGGCTACCGTCGATGTCCATGCGTATCCGTCACAGCCTCGTCGCCGT
>NZ_JBMBTE010000216.1:0-4774 GCF_048897285.1 Rhodococcus sp. O3 | reverse complement strand
ACTCGCCTCCGCGGATCAGCGGCTGGCCCTGATCGCAGCCTCGGGTGGTTGCACCCGGCCGGGGTGCGATACGCCGGCCACTCTCACCGCGGTGCATCACATCACCGAATGGCGAGACGGCGGACCCACCGACATCGGCAACGAGGACCTGGCGTGCGACGCCTGCCACGCGCTGGTGCACGACGGTCCCGGTGGCTGGGAAACCCGCGTCGCACCGGCAGGTTCGGAGCATCCGGGTCGCACCGAATGGATCCCGCCGCCGCACATCGACCCCGAGCAGCGGCCGCGGGTCAACCACCGCCATCATCTCGGTGATCTGCTGTCGGCGGCGTTGGCGCACTACCGTGCCCGCCGCGAAACCGACCTGCGCGAACACCGACAGCGGTGGATGCGGGAGCCAGCCGGAGATACAGGTGACGGTGACGGTCCGTAACCTAACCGGAGCGTCAGTAGCCCGCCGCGGGATCGACGAGTGCGATCAACTGCTCCCCCGCGATGAACCGGGCGACGTTCTCACGGACCGTCGGCGCCAGCGTCGCGTTCAGCCCGGTGCGGGTGTTCGCGATGTGTGGGGTGATCACGAGGTTGTCGAACGTCCACAGTGGATGGTCGTCGGGCAGTGGTTCGGGGTCGGTGACGTCGAGGACGGCACCGGCGATCTTCCCGCCGCGCAGCGCATCGACGAGCGCGTCGGAGTCGACGAGGTTGCCGCGCGCGACATTGACGAGCCAGGCGGTGTCGGGCATCGCGTCGAGCGCCTCGGCGTTCACGAGCCGGTCGGTGGCCGCGGTCGCCGGTGCCGCGATCACGAAGTGATCGGCCATCGTCCACACCTCGGCGGTGCGGCTCGCCGGCAACGTCACCGATGCTCCCTCCACGGGGCGACCGGAATAGTTCACGGCGACCACGTCGACGCCGAGCGCACGCAGTCGCGGGATCATCGCGCGACCGATACCGCCGCATCCGACGATCGCGACGGTCGAACCGTGGAGCATCCGCACCTGCGGGTCCAGCACCGACTTCTGCCACCGTTGTGCCGGCCGGGCGGCGGCCGCAATCGAACCGTGGAACTGCCGCAGTCCGACGAGCAGCGCCCCGACGGCATATTCGGCGACGTTGTCGGCGTACACCCCGGACGCGTTGGTCCATATCCGGTCGGGGTCGATGATCCCGGCCCGGAAGAACGGCTCGATACCGGCGAACGCGAGCTGCACCCAGCGCACACCGGCGGGGAGCTCGGGGAAGCCGTCGACGTCGCCGTGCCACACCAGCGCATCGGCCTCGTGCAGCGGGACGAGTGTGCCGCCGCCCTCGACGATGGCGGCGGCGAGGTGCTCGTCGTGGTCCGGTCCGAGATGAACGCGCATACGCGCACCCTATCGACCGCCGGGAATACCTGCGCGGGCCGATGCGTTGACCCCGTTCGGATCGGCACGTCACGTATCCCCCGGGCTCAAAACAATTTGCCCTCGTGGAATACCGTTCGGCTGGAGCCGCGTTGCGCCTTTCGCCGAGAGGCGATCGGGCGTGCCGGTCCCCTACTTCACGGTCGTTTCGACCGCGTTCCACCGCCACGACGGCGATTCCGTGCGGCCTACTACAGTCTCGGGGGCACGACGCCCGGCCGGGGTGTCGGCACCTCGACCGAATGGAGCGCGCATGAACCGCTGGGCCACGACTGTGGTCGCCCGGCGATGGTGGGTCCTCGGACTCGCCGTCCTGATCGTGGCGGTGGCCGGAGCGTGGGGCACCGGCGTGTTCGGGAATCTGTCGTCGGCCGGGTTCTACGACCCGAACAGCGAGTCCTACAAGGTCGCGGAGATCGTCGAGGAGAACTTCGGTCCGCAGACCGCCGACATCATCGCGATGTACACGGCCCCCGAGGGCCGGACCGTCGAGGACATCGAAGCGGACGTCTCTGCGGTGCTGGACCGGTTCGCCGCGGAGGTGCCGACGCACGCGATCAACACCTACTGGTCGACGGCGCCCCCGGCGAACCAGCTGCTGCTGTCGAAGGACGGGCGCAGCGTCGCCGCGTCGATCACCCTGTCCCCCGACTCGGGTGTCACCGTCGCCACGTTCGATTCGCTGCTGCCGAAACTCGAGGTTCCCGGCGTCGAGTCGCAGTTCGCGGGGAACTCGGTCGTCGCTGTGGCCTTCACGTCGACGCTCGAGCACGACCTGCTGCGCGCCGAAGCGATCGCGATCCCGATCACCCTCGTCCTGCTGGTGATCATCTTCGGCGGCCTCACCGCCGCCGCCGTTCCGGTGTTCGTCGGTGTCCTCGCCGTGCTCAGCGCGCTCGCGACGCTGCGCCTGCTCACGATGGTCACCGATGTGAGCTCGTTCGCCCTGAACGTCACCTCTCTGATCGGTCTCGGCCTGGCCATCGACTACGGACTGTTCATCGTCAGCCGATTCCGCGAGGAACTCGAGGGCGGCGCCGACACGGCGGCAGCCACCCGCCGCACCGTTCTCACCGCGGGCCGCACGGTCATGTTCTCCGGGCTGCTGCTGATCTGCGCGTTCGCCGGGATGCTCGTGTTCCCGCAGGCGGTGCTGCGGTCCCTCGGTCTCGGTGCGATCGCAGCGGTCCTGAGTGCGGCTGTGCTCGCGCTGACCGCGATCCCCGCGCTGCTCGCCATCCTCGGTCCGCGCATCAACTCGCTGACGTGGAGCAAGAATGCCGCTCACCGCGGTGAGGCGCGGGCCCGGCGATTCTGGGGTTCGGTGGTCGTCGGGGTGATGCGGAGACCCGCGGTCATCGCCGTCGTGATCGTCGCGGGTCTGCTCGTGCTCGCGTTCCCCGTGCTGCGCGCCTCGTTCGGGGAGGTCGAGTACACGGCTCTTCCGGAGAACGCCCCGGCGCGCGTGGCGACCCAGGCGTTGCTCGACGACTTCCCGTCCACCGGTAACGGCGCCACGCTCCTGGTGCGCGGGACCGACGGTGCCCCGCCGTCCACAGCGGCGGTCGGTGAGGTGTCCCGCGCGGCGGCACGGGTCGACGGCATCGCCCAAGCGTTGACGGTCGCGTCGAGCGGTGACGTGACGGTGGTGCAGGCCCTGTATGCGCAGGGTGTCGACGGCACCGCCCGGGCCGGAGAGATCGTCCACGAGTTGCGGGCGGTCGATGCGCCGGCCGGCACCGAACTACTCGTCGGTGGTGGTCGCGCGATGGTCGACGACGGCAACGCCGCCATCTCCCGGTGGCTGCCGGTGATGCTCGCGATCATGGTGGTCTCGACACTGGTGCTGCTGTTCCTGGCGTTCGGGTCGGTGGTGCTGCCGCTGAAGGCCGTCGCGATGGCAGCGTTGAGCCTGGCCGCCACGTTCGGTGTGCTGACCTGGGTGTTCCAGCTCGGGCACGGTGCGGAACTGCTCGGGGTGACCGCGAGTCCGCTCGAACCGTCGTTCGTGGTGTTGATCCTGGCGGTCGTGTTCGGCCTGTCCACCGACTACGAGGTGTTCCTCATGTCCCGGATGGTCGAGGCCCGCGCCGCCGGGGCGACCACCGAGGAGGCGGTGAAGTTCGGGACCGAACGCACCGGCCGCGTGGTGACGGCGGCGGCACTGCTGCTGATCGTGGTCACCGGCGCGTTCACCATCTCCGGGCTGTCGATCATGCGGTTCCTCGGTGTCGGCATGATCCTCGCGCTGATCATCGACGCGACGGTGGTGCGGATGCTGCTGGTGCCGTCACTGGTGAAGCTGATGGGCGAGGCCAACTGGTGGGCACCGGCGTGGATGAAGCGGGTGCACGAGAAGGTCGGCATCGGGCACTGACCGAAGGTCGGCATCTGGCGCTGACCGAAGGTCGGCATCTGTCACCGACCCGGTGATCAGCGGCCGGCCAGGATCCGGTAGCCGCGCTCGTGCAGGCGACGGTGTTCCGCCCATCTCCGCGCGGTCCAGGCAGGTTCGGTGTGGGCGGCAGTGATCGCCGCGGCGGTCGAGGCGTGCAGGTCGAATTCGAGGTCGCGGCGCAGTTCGGCAAGCTCGCGGGCGCCGTCGGCAGCGACGATCCGGTCGATCGTTCCGGCGACCTGGTCGTCCGCGTCGGCGAGGATCCGGCGGTGCGCCCGCGGCAGCACACCCCACATCACGACGATTGCGACGACCACACCGATGACGGTCTCGACGAGACGTTCCCGTGAGACCACGACCAGATCCGCCGGTGTGCCGAGTGCTCCGAGGATCAACGCGAGCGGGGTGATGAACACCATCGCGAGCCCGTAGTTGCGCACCAGATATGCCTCGATGCCGGCCATCATCGCGGCGCAGACCAGGACGAGCGCGGCCCCGCGCACGTCGAGCAGCGACAGTCCTGCGAGCAGCGCCAGCCCGAGCGCGGTACCGACGAATCGGTGCGCCGCGCGGTAGCTGCCGAGGATCCGGTCCGGCCCCTGGTGCAGGATCATCGCCGCTGTGATGACCGCCCAGTCCGGCCGTCCCAGTCCCGCCGCGACCGCGATTCCCCCGGCTACGGGTCCTGCGACGAGCAGCCGCAGCACCACCGTCACGGATCGGCCGCCCGGATGCGCTGCACGCGCGAGCCGGTAGCGGACCGACGGCCGGCGCAACGGAACCTGCGGACGGAGGTCGTCCTCGGGGTCGGCTTCGTGGTGATCGACGCCGTGCAGCACGGTCGCACACCGTGCGTGCGCGCTCTGCAGCGCCCGGACCAGCGGATCCTCCGATCCGACGAGCCCGGCGTCGTGCAGGCACTGCCACGCCGCGTGCAGGTCGTGCACTGCAGCGCGACGGTGGGCCGCCG
>NZ_JBMBTE010000215.1:0-4850 GCF_048897285.1 Rhodococcus sp. O3 | reverse complement strand
TGCTGGGCGCGGTTCGCCAGCACGGTCATCGTGGCCGGGGGCGGCACCACCAGATCCGGCCGGGCGCGCAGCAGCGCGGCGAGGTCGGAGTCGCGACGTCCGGTCAGCCACCGGGCGAGGGTGGAGGGCCCTGGGTTCGGCCCGGACGAGGTGGTTAGGGTCATCCGACCCAGATTACGGACCTGAGGTGGCCCGCCGCGAACTCACCTGCCAAAATGAGCGCATGGCGAACAATTCGAAGAACCAGTACGTTGATCGCGGGTGGCCGGAACTTGTCGATGGCGATCTCGCCGTCACCGAGTTGTCCTCCACGCGTTCGGGTCCGCTCTCTCCGTACGGTGAGGAGACCGAGTTCCCGCTTCCGGTCGAGTCCCTCCCGTACACGCACCCGCAGACCGTTATCAACCGCTGATTCTCCGAACCTCAGGCTCTCGAACGCAGAGCTTCCGAACACAGAGAAGGGGCCCCGCACCAATCAGGTGCGGGGCCCCTTCTCTGTGTTCGTGTCAGTTCGGCAGGATGGCCGTGACCTGATCGACCAGACCCTGATCGACCGGGATGCCGGCGGCGCGCAGCGCCTCGATGCCCTGGGCGAAGCCTTCCTTGGCGCTCTGCGGCGCGAGGAACGGGATGCTGTCCTGGAGGGTCGGCGCGGCCTCGGCGGTGGCCTGGGGAGCAGCCTGCTCCTGCGGCGTCTCGACCTTGTCCGCGAGCGTCCCGGAGGTCGGCGCCGAACGCGGGGTGGGTGCGCTGCTCAGACCGAGGCTCGAGGAGCAGGACGGCCATGCGCCCCAGCCCTGGCCTTCGAGGACGCGCTCGGCGACGGCGATCTGCTGGTCGCGGGTGGCCTGGTTGGCGGTCGGTGCGTACTGCGTGCCGCCGTAGGCGTTCCAGGTGCTCGGCGAGAACTGCAGGCCGCCCTGGTAGCCGTTGCCGGTGTTGATGCCCCAGTTGCCGCCGGACTCGCACTGTGCGAGGCGGTCCCAGTCGGAGTCGGGGGCTGCGTTGGCGGTGCCGCTGAATGCGACGCCGGTGACGCCGAGAACCGCGCTGGTCAGCGCGAACTTCGCGACGGTACGGCCGGTGTTGGTGGGCTTGCGATGGCGTCCGCTCATTGCTCCGGTTCCTCTCCGCACGCGCCTACGAGGTCAGCTGTCGGGTTCGGGCTGAAGAGGTAGCCCGGCCGCGACGCTCCCGCTGGGAGCGATTCGGCTTCACCCCTAGGGCCGTTGCTGGTGCTCGTGCCCGGGTGCCTCCTGGGAACTTCCGCTCCCTGGGAGACCGTGTGGGTCCCCCGTTTCCTGTCCCCTGGATCGTTCGTTGGGGGTCCGGTTCCGCGGGACAGGATTTGGCGCGGCGGATCCGGGTCGGCCGGACCAGTCCGACCGGCTTCGAAGGTAACGGTTCCGGGGGCGGAGTGTCACCAATTGATAACGCGCGATTCATCGCGCGCAGGCAGGTGACCTGGACAGCAGTGCTCGAGAACCCGCAGGTAGCGCCCTATCTGTGTGCGTCCTGCGCGTTCGAGGCCGGAATGTTATCGGGGCGTGATGTGACTAACGTCACACGTGTGACTGAAGTGATCGGACGGGCACGATGTCCTTGCCGAGCGGCATCAGTGAGATCGGAATCATCTTCAGGTTCGCGATGGCGAGCGGAATCCCGATGATCGTGATCGCCATCGCGACCGCGGTCACGATGTGCTCGATCGCGAGCCACACGCCCGCGACGATCACCCAGATGATGTTGCCGATGAGCGAACCGACCCCGGCCGTCGGCTTGTCGACGACGGTCTTGCCGAACGGCCACAGCGCGTACACGCCGATGCGGAACGCCGCGATGCCGAACGGGATCGTGATGATCAGCAGGCAGCAGATGATGCCGGCGAGGAAGTAGCCCAGTGCCAGCCACAGCCCGCCGAAGATCAGCCAGATGACGTTGAGCAGGAACTTCACGATCCACCTCCACGCGCGCGACGGCCCGACCGCAGGGCGGACGCGATTGCCAGCAGGAAGCCCAGCGGCCACGCCGCGGTCAGCGAATACAGCACCAGGCCCGGTTTGCCGTCAGTGACGACCGGGGTCAGGAAAATCAGGACAACTGCGACGATACCGACGGCGAAGCACACCAGCGCCGCTTTCAGCAGGCCGGTGCCCGGCCGCGTAGAAGAATCGGAAGTACCCACGTCGTCCACGGTAGTGGGTCGCGCATGTACGTGGCGGTCGCACCGGTCGGGGTACACTGGCGGCCGTCTACGCGTCCCGCACCGATTGCGGGGCGCGTTGTTTTGCATATCCACAGGTGCCCGGACGGGTACAGCTGTCGAGGAGCGGGTGAGCGCGGTGCCAAGCGGCAAGGTGAAGTGGTACGACGTCGAAAAAGGCTTCGGCTTCCTGTCCCAGGAGGAGGGCGAGGACGTCTATGTCCGCGCGTCCGCACTCCCGGAAGGGGTGGAGGCCCTCAAGCCGGGGCAGCGCGTCGAGTTCGGCATGGCCGTCGGCCGCCGCGGCCCGCAGGCACTGAGCGTGAAACTGCTCGAACAACCCACCCTGCGACAGAAGGGTGGTCGCCGCGAGAGCACCGCGGACAAGAAGCGGCGCAGCCCCGACGAACTGCACGGCATGATCGAGGACATGATCAACCTGCTCGAGGCGTCGGTCCAGAAGGACCTGCGGCGCGGCCAGTACCCGGACCGCAAGGCAGCCCAGCGGATCTCCGAGGTGCTGCGCGCCGTCGCCCGCGAGCTCGACTCCTGATATTCGTCACCCCACTCACGACGAGGGCCTCCGGTGATGCACCGGAGGCCCTCGTCGTTCGAAGATCGGGTCTGTGACAGGCGGTCAGTAGGTCTGGAGGGCCCAGACCGCGTGCGCGATCGCCGTGCCCGTCTCGTCCTGCACGGCCGACGGTAGCTGGATCTCGACGCCGAGCAGCTGGATCGACGGATCGGACGGCACGGTGACCGCGCGCTGCTCACCGGGCTCGAAGAGGCGGCCGTCCACGAACGTCTGGCCCGTCTTGGGATCGCCGTAGACGACGATCAGGCGCCACGGGGCGTCGGAGATCTCGGACGGCAGCGACAACTGCAGCGGGAACCCGGCCGGCACGTCGAGCATGCCCAGCGGATTTTCGACGCATTCCTCCAGGTAGAGGTTGCAGTGCTGGGTCGGCTGGACCGTCACGCTCTTGCCGTGCGCGAAGGCGGTGATCGTCGGCAGCTTCGGTTCGGCCGAGTCGACGAGCTTCCACACCACTGCGGCGAGACCACCCGCCGCCAGCAATACGACCACCGCGATCAGCGCGATGATCTTCTTCGTCCGGGCCTGCAGCGTCATCGATTTCCGTTCCTGCTCGAATGTCCGGCCGTGCGCGGGGTGCGCCGGCCGGCGGTCTCTTGATCGGCGTGTTCGGGACGTTTACCGCCCAATCCGGGCAGCAGCGTCTTCCCACGGTAGGTCAGGATCGTCTGGGTCAGTCCCAGAACCAGCACCACCGTGACGACACCGAAGCCGATCCAATATTCGGGCGGCAACAACACTCCCAGCGCGCCGCCGACCACCCAGCTCAGCTGGAGCACCGTCTCCGAACGTCCGAACCCGGACGCGATCGACTCCTCCGGCAGATCCTGCTGCAGCGACGCGTCCAGCGACACCTTCGCCAGCGCACTCGCACACGCCGCGACCAGCGCCGCGGCGGCGGCCGCGAAGATGTTGTCCGTCGCCGCGACGATCGCGGACACGATCACCACCGCCGCGGTGCAGCGGACGACGATGAGCGCGGGACGACCCAGCGCCAACCGCGCCCCCGTCGCGTTGCCGGCGAAGTTGCCGATCGCCGCGGCCGCCCCGACCAGGCCCAGCATCGCGGCCTGCACGAGCGGGTCGTGCTCGGTCTTGGACTTCGCGACGAACGCGATGAACAGGGTCAGGAATCCGGTCAGCACCCGGATCGTGCCGTTGCCCCACAGCCCGGTGACCACCGCCCGGCCCAGCGGCTGACGGCGCCGCGTGCCGGGCGGGGTGATCACCTCCGTCTTGGTGTCGAGCATCTCGGTGCGGGCCTCGGACCCGTGATAGGACAGCGTCGCCGGGACCTCGCCCTCGGTGACCTCCACCCACGCGGGGATCCGCATGCTCAGGTACGCGCCGAACGCGGTGATGCCGGCGCACAGCCACAGCGCACCCGACGAGCCGAACAGCCACGCCGCGGCACCGGCGACCGCACCGGCACCCAAGGTGCCGCCGACCAGGCCGAACACCGTCAGCCGGGAATTGACCCGAACCAGGTCGATCTCCGGTGGCAGTACCCGGGGCGTCACGGCCGATTTCAGCACCGAGAACGATTTGCTCAGCACCATCATCGCCAGCGCCGCCGGATACAGCCCCCAACTGTCGAAGTTGAACACGAGCACCACCGCGAGGACGCAGCGCAGCGCGAACGACGCCGCCAACGCCAGCCGGCGACCGTGCTGCAGCCGATCCAGCAACGGTCCGATCAGCGGGGCGATGATCGCGAAGGGGGCGATCGTGATGAGCAGGTACAGCGCGACCTTCGTCTTGTCCTCGCCGGTCGCGGCCGAGAAGAACAAGGTGTTCGCCAGTGCCACCGCGATCGCCGCGTCGCTCGCGAAGTTCGCCATCGTCGCGTACATCAGCGCCGTCAGCCCCGACTTGTCGGCGCCGTCCGCGGTGGCCGCGCGCCGGAACGTGGCGATGCCCTTGTTCGTCAGCTCCCGGCTGCGCAGGGCCGCGACCCGGGTCACGGTCAGCTTCCGCGGCATCCGCGGGGCGCGCGGGGCATCGGACTCCGAGGCCGCGCGCGCGTCGTCGCGGGGTTTGCGATTCCCGTCG
>NZ_JBMBTE010000214.1:0-4895 GCF_048897285.1 Rhodococcus sp. O3 | reverse complement strand
CGGCTTCGGCCTCACCGGCGACCGCGGCGGCCCCGCGATGCGGGGGCAGGCCCGGCAACCGCCGCGCGATCGAGTCGGTGACGGCAGCGATGGCGGCGGCCGCGCGATGGCTGGTGGCGAGGACGATGCACCGCTCGGGATCCGTTTCGGCGAGTTCGGTGAGGAACCTGGTGTCCGCGCCGCGGAAGGTGAACACCATCTGGTCGGGGTCGCCCGCGACGGTGGCGGTGCGGGTGCCGACGCCGATGGCCTTGATCAACTGTGCCGACTGCGGATCCAGGTGCTGGGCGTCGTCGACGAGCAGGTGCCGGATGCGGCTGCGCTCGGACGCGAGCAGATCGGGGTCGGTGGCGAACGCGGCGAGGGCGGCACCGACGAGTTCGGCGGCGTCGAGGGCAGGGGCCGTGGCCTCGGGGGCTTCGAGACCGACCGCGCCGCGCAGCAGCATCACCTGCTCGTAGCGGGCCGCGAACAGACCAGCGGCCACCCATTCGGGCCGGTCGCGTTCCTCACCCAGGGCGACGAGGTCCTCCGGTCCGAGACCGCGTTCGTTGGCACGCAGCATCAGGTCGCGCAGCTCCACCGCGAAGCCGGTCATCCCGAGCGCGGGCCGCAGTCGCTCGGGCCACATGCCGGCGCCGTCGTCGATGTCGCCGCGCAGCAGCTCGCGCAGCACCGCGTCCTGCTCGGCACCGGTGATCAGGCGCGGCGGCGGATTGCCGTGCCTCGACGCCTGCAGCCGCAGCACCGCGAAGGCGTAGGAGTGCACGGTCCGGACGAGCGGCTCCCGGGTGGCGCGGGCACCGGTGACGCTCCCCTCGCGCAGCAGGCCCGCGGTGATCTCCTCGCGCACCGCCGTTGCAGCGCGCCGCGAATGGGTGAGCACCAGCACCGATTCCGGTTCGGCTCCGGCCGCGATCCGGGAGACCGCCAGGTCGACGAGCAGCGACGTCTTGCCGGTGCCGGGACCACCGAGAATCTGCCAGGGCCGCCAGCGCGGCAGCGGCGGGGCATCCGCGAACACCTTCCGCACGTCGTCGGGCCATTCGCGGCGTGGGGGCGCCGTGTCCGGTCGCTGCACCAGCCGCGCGGCCGGACGGCGCGGCCGGTCGAGCGTGCGGGTGTCGGCGTCGGTCATGCCCGATATCCCATCAGAAGGGTCCGACACGGAACCGACCCGCACGACCCCGGCCCGGCTCCGGGCGGCTCTGGGACAGCACGGCTATGAGCGGACTGCGATAGTGATCGGCGTGAACACGCCTCCGTCACCTCTGCACACCCACCTGTTCGGACCCGCGGACGGCCCGCAGATCCTGGCCCTGCACGGGCTGACCGGGCACGGCCGCCGGTGGGAGAACATCGCGACCCGGCATCTGCCGGAGGCCCGGTTCGTCGCGCCGGATCTGCGCGGGCACGGCCGGTCGCCGTGGACGCCGCCGTGGAATTTCGAGACGCACGTGCAGGATCTGCTCGGGGTGCTCGACGCGCACACCACCGGACCGGTGCTCGTCGTCGGGCATTCGTTCGGCGGGGCTCTCGCGGTGCATCTCGCGGCCACCGCGCCCGAGCGGGTACGCGGGCTGCTCCTGCTGGATCCGGCGATCGGCCTGCCGCCCGAGCGCATGCAGGAGATCGCGGATCTCACGGTCCGGTACCCGGACTACACCGACGCCGCGGAGGCCCGTTCCGAGAAGGTGCACGGCTCGTGGGGTGAAGTCGCCGAGGAGCTGCTCGACGCCGAGATCGCGGAACATCTCGTCGAGCTGGAGTCCGGGCGGGTGAACTGGCGCCTGTTCGTGCCGGCGCTGGTGACGTCCTGGAGCGAACTGGCCCGCGACTTCGTGCTGCCGCCCGCGCACATCCCGACCACGGTGGTGCGTGCGGCGAAGGTCCAGCCGCCGTACGTCACCGACGAATTCCGTGCCGCGCTCGCCGAGCGTCTCGGCGCGAATCTGACCGAGCTCGAGTTGGACTGCGACCACATGATCGAGCAGGCACGGCCCGAAGAGACCGCGGCCCTGATCCGCAGGATGCTGTAGATGGCCGCGACCACCGACGCCCAGATCGAACGGGTCCGGGAACTGGTCGCGTCGATTCCCGCGGGCCGGGTCGCGACGTACGGCGACATCGCCGACGCCGCGGGTCTGTCGAGCCCGCGCACCGTGGGGTGGATCATGCGCACCGACAGCGCCGATCTGCCGTGGCACCGGGTGCTGCCGGCGTCCGGGAAACCCGCCCCGCACCTGGCGCGCCGTCAACTGGCGCGGCTCGCCCTCGAAGGCACACCGATCCGCGGGGACCGGGTCGATCTCGCGGCGGCCCGGCACCGGTTCTGAACCCGTTCACCGGTCGGTGCTGCGGCTCCGCGTCCGTCGGCGCCGGACCCGGCGGACGACGAGGACGGCGACCGCGACGACGGCCACCACGATCACGAGGCGCTGGAAGCTCGACGCGTACGGCTGGATCCGCGACCAGTTCTGTCCCAATTGATACCCGGCCAGCACGAACACCGCGTTCCAGATCGCGCTTCCGGCGGTGGTGAGAACCGCGAACCGCCACACCGGCATCCGGGTGACCCCGGCGGGAATCGAGACGAGGCTGCGGAACAGCGGGATCATGCGGCCGAAGAACACCGACTTGCCGCCGTGCCGGTGGAACCAGTCCACCGTCCGGTCGAGATCGGCGACGTCGACCAGCGGCATCCGGTCCACGATCCGGCGGATCCGCTCCTCCCCGACCACCCGCCCGAGCGCATAGAGGCCGAGCGCGCCGAGCAGGGAACCGAGGGTCGTCCAGAACAGCGCCGACGCCAGCGTGAAACTGCCGAGTCCGGCCGCGAAACCCGCGAGCGGCAGGATCACCTCGCTGGGCAGCGGCGGGAAGAAGTTCTCGAGCGCGATCGCCAGGCCGGCGCCGAGACCGCCGAGCCGATCCATCAGCGACAACGCCCACCCTGCGAGCCCGTCGGTGGGGACGTTCGATCCGGGCGGTACGGCGACGATAGCGGTCGGGCTCACCACTCCACCCTAGGCAGAACGGTCAGTCCGGCTCGGCTGCCAGGTCTCTCAGCAGGTCCCGGGTGCGCCGCAACGACGTGCGCGGATCGTCCCCGACCGGGAACGGGGCCGCCCACACGTCGGTCACGCCGGCAGCGACCAGCGCCCGCAACTGTGCCCGCACCGATGCCTCGTCCCCGACCACCGCGACATCCGCCGGCTCGGAGGCTCCCGCGGCCTCGAGGACGCGGCGGTAGGCGGGTACCGAGGCATAGGAACCGGCGGTCGCGGCGCATGCGATCCGAGCCTGGGTCACGTCGTCGTGGACCGCCACCGGCAATCCGGCGACGACACGCGGCGCGGGCCGTCCCGCCTGCTGCGCCGCGGCGTGCAGGGCGGGCACGATCCGGGACTCGATCACCGGCGCCGACGCCATCCACAGGATCGTGCCGTCGGCGTGGCTGCCCGCGACCCGCAGCATGCGCGGTGACATGGCCGACAGCAGCACGGGCACCGGATGCGCGACCGAGGTCATGCGTCCGGCGCTGCGCGTCGTCCACTCGGTGCCGCGCACGTCGACGTCGTCACCGCGGAGCAGGGCCGTGACGATGCTCACGTATTCCTCGGTGTTCGTGCCGGGCCGGTCGTAGGACAGGCCGTAGACGTCGCGGACCGAGGACTCGTGCGACGGGCCGAGCCCGAGGGTGAAGCCGGGCCGTCCCATCGCCTCGGCGGTCGCGGCCACCCGGTTGGCCTGCAGCAGCGGGTGACACGGATAGGTCTGCAGCACTGCCGTACCCAGTTCGATCGCGGTCGTGGCCCGCCCCGCGACCGCCATCGCGGCCAGCGGATCGCCGAGCACACCACTGGCGAACCACAGCGACGCGAAGCCGTCGGCCTCCGACTGCTGCGCCTGCCGGACCACCTTGTCGGTCGACGTGGCGCCGCCTGTCAATCCGATTCGCATCCAATTCCTTTCGCCGACTTCGAGGAATACACGAAATCCCCCGCGGACGGCACCCGTTCGCACACACGCGCACCAGTGGCCGCCGACACACCGGTCGCCCGCACGGGTTCCGGGGCGGTGCGGCAGCATGGTCGTCATGACCACGTTGAACGGTTCCGAAGCCGTCGTCGTCGCGGGCGGAGGAGCGACCCGGATGGGTGGCGTCGACAAACCGGCACTGGTCGTGCACGGCCGGCGCATGCTCGACAGCGCCCTCACCGCGGTCTCGGCCTGCCGGCGCGTCACCGTGGTCGGGCCGCACCGCGACGACCTCGACCCCGCGATCGGCCAGGTGCAGGAGGCACCCGCCGGCGGTGGTCCGGTCGCCGCGATCGCCGCCGCCCCGATCCCCCACGACGCACCCGTCCTGACGCTCGCGTCCGATCTGCCGTTCGTCACCGCGGACACGTTGATCACCTTGCTCGACGCGCTGAGCGCCGATCCTCACGCGGACGCCGCGTTCGCCGTCGACGGGGACGGCCGCATCCAGTTCCTGCTCGCGGCCTGGCGCGGCGCCGCGCTCGCCACGCGCCTCGACGACCTCGCCGGCGAGGTCGCGAACCAGCCGATGAAGGCACTGCTGCCGGACCGGTACGTGACGGTCCCCGTGTCCGACACCGCGGACTGCGACACTCCCGAGGATCTGCACCGCGCTCGCTCCGCCCATCCCGGAACCGTCGCCGCGAACCCCGATCGCGCACGCGAGCTCGTGCGAAACGTCATGCAGCCGTTACCCGTTCGCACACTGCCGATCCGCGAATCGCTCGGTGCGACCCTCGCGGCTCCGCTGGTCGCGGCGGAGGCCCTGCCGCCCGTGGCGGTGTCCGCGATGGACGGATACGCCGTCGCGGGCGACGAACCGTGGACGCTGCGCAGCGAGATCCGGCGCGCGG